>NZ_JBFUFF010000015.1:0-120019 GCF_056403555.1 Rhizobium sp. P2_G2 | reverse complement strand
CCCATTCTCCCCCCTTGTGGGGGAGATGCCCGCCCTTCGACAAAAGCTCAGGAGGGCAGAGGGGGGTGCGCCTCGGACTCTGAAGCGCTTGGAGGTCCCCTCCAATGACCCTCTTCGTCACCCGCCGTATCGCGCTGGGCATCGTCATCCTGTTCATCGTCTCGGTCATGCTGTTCCTGATGCTGCACATGATCCCGGGTGATCCGACGGTGGTGGCGCTCGGGCCGCGGTCGACGCCGGAGATGCGGGCGGCGTTTCGCGAGGGGATGGGGCTCGACCGTCCCTTGATCGACCAGATCGGCTCCTATCTCCTGCGGCTCTCGCATCTCGATCTCGGCGTCGATGTCTGGAGCAAGCGGCCGGTGACGGCGATCGTGCTGGAAGTCCTGCCCTATACGGTGGCGCTCGCCTTTTCGAGCTTCGTCTGGGCCGTGGCCCTCGGAACCCTGCTCGGCTGCAGCGCCGTCATCCATCATGGCCGCTGGCCGGATTGGCTGATCGGCATCTTCTCGGTCGGCATGGTGGCGGTGCCATCTTTCGTCGTGGCGCTCTATTCGCTGCTGATCTTTGCCGTGGCGCTGAACTGGCTGCCGGCGATCGGCGCCGGTGATCCGGGTGATGTTGGCGGCCAGATCAAGGCGCTGGTGCTGCCGTCCTTTGCGATCGGCATCGGCTGGGTGGGCTATGTCGCCCGCATCATTCGCGCTGCAATGATAGAAGCGACGGGCGAAGCGCATGTGCGGACGCTGCGCGCCTTCGGTGTCAGCGAGACCAGGATCATTTACGGCTATGCCCTGAAGCAAGCCTTCCTCTCGGCGCTGCCGGTGATTGCCATTGGTTTCGGTGGACTGTTGACGGGTTCGGTCTTTGCCGAGATCGTCTTCACCCGGCCGGGCCTCGGCAAGCTCACCTATGATGCGGTGATGTCGCGCAATTATCCGCTGGTCATGGGCACGGTGCTGGTCACTTGCGCGCTCTACGTCACCTGCATGATCGTCGCCGATATCGCCGCGGCCTTTCTCGATCCACGCGTCAGGAGCGCGCTCTGACATGGCCGAGATCACCCAGGACATTGCCGGACACCCCGCCGAACCCGGCTCACTCGGCCGCGCCACGGCCGTGCTTTTCAGTGTCGTCGCGACGCCAATCGGTGCGATTGGCGTGGTGCTGGTGGCGGTCATCGTGCTGACGGCAATCTTTGCGCCTTATCTCACACCCTATCCGGCCACCGCAATCAACGTGCGCGAGCGGCTGGCCGATCCGTCCTGGGCGCATCTGCTCGGCACCGACCAGCTTGGCCGCGACCTGTTCTCGCGCGTCATCATTGGCACGCGCACCGCGATGACGGTGGCGCTGACCGCGCTTGCCATCGCACTTGCCGCGGCGCTGCCGCTCGGCCTGATCGCCGGTTACGGCCCACGCTGGCTGGATTCGCTGATGATCCTGCTGTTCGACAGTTTCAGTTCGCTGCCGATGATCATGTTCGGGCTTGCCCTGGTCGTGCTGCTCGGCGCCGGCCTCGGCACCGTCATTCTGGTCATCGTCGTCTATTGCGTGCCGAGCTATGCGCGGCTGATCCGCACCCAGACGCTCAGCCTCAAATCCCGCGATTTCATCAAGGCCGAGCAGGCGATGAATGCCGGATTGGGTCGTATCCTGTTTATCCACCTGCTGCCGAACGTGATCGGGCCATTACTTATCCTCGCTTGTCTTGATCTTTCGACCATCATCACGCTCGAAGCAGGGCTCTCCTTCCTCGGGCTCGGCGTCAAGCCGCAGATTCCGAGCTGGGGCAATATTTTGAGCGACGGTTTCGCCGTGATCCGCAAGACACCCGTGCCGGTGATCGCCGGCGGCCTGCCGCTGATCCTCGCCACGATCGGCTTCACTTTCTTCGGCGAAGCGCTCCGCGATGCGCTCGACCCGAAACTGTCGGGACGGAGGACGCCATGAGCGAAACACCCGTCCTCGATCTCCAGAATATTTCGATCACCTATAGCGGTATCGCCCAGGCCGTGGCGAATGTCAGCCTCGCGGTGAAACCCGGCGAAGTCGTCGGGCTGATCGGCGAGAGCGGCTCCGGCAAGTCGACACTGGCACATTCGATCCTCGGTCTGCTGCCGCCTTCGGCCGCGATCACGGGCCAACAGCTGACGCTCACGGGCAGGGATCTGCTCAAAGCCTCCAAGGCTGATCTCAGGTCGCTGCGCGGACCGGGGGCAGCTATGGTGTTCCAGAATCCGATGGCGACCTTCAGCCCGCTGCATACGATCGGGCGGCAGCTCACCGATTTCCTCTGGCGCGACCGCCGGACGAGCYGGCGCGACAAGCGGAAAGCGATTGTCGCCGCACTCACCGAGGCCGGCATTTCCGATCCCGAGGCGCGTTTCGATGCCTATCCCTTCGAGCTTTCCGGCGGCATGCTGCAACGTGTGGCGATCGCCGCCGCATTGCTGATGAAGCCGGCGCTGTTGATCGCCGATGAGCCGACCACGGCGCTCGACGTGACCATGGAGGCGCAGATCCTGCATCTGATGCGGCAGTTGCGCGTCAAGACCGGCGTGGCGATCCTGATGATCTCACATCAGCTCGGGGTCATTGCGGAAATTTGCGATCGCGTCTGCGTCATGCATGCCGGCCGGATCGTCGAGCACGGCGACGCAAGAGAGATCTTCGCCCGGCCGCAACATCCCTATACCCGCGCTTTGCTTGCCTGCGAACTGTCGCTGGTGGAGAGCGGCGCCAAGCGCCTGCCGGTGATCAACTGGCAGGAGACGAATGCCGCCACGGCGCCAGTCATTGTTGCCGCGCCGGGTGAGCCGGTCAACCGGATCGGAGACGCCGCATGAGCCAGGCTCCGATCATCGAGGCAAGAAAACTTTCCGTCGCCGTGCCGCGCCGCGGATCGCTGCCCTTCGTCCGCAGGCCGGGCCTTGAGATCCTCGCCGGCGTCTCGCTTGCCATCGAGCCGGGCGAGATCGTCTGCATGGTCGGCGAGAGCGGCTCCGGCAAATCCACTTTCGGCAAAACGCTGGTCGGGCTGATGAAGCCATCGGGTGGCAACCTGCTGCTCGATGGCGAAACGCTGCCGGACCATTCCAGCCGCAGCTTTGCAAAGATGCGGCAAACGGCGTCACTGCTGTTCCAAGACCCGGTGACATCCTTCGATCCGCGCCAGCGCATTCGCTCAGTTATCGCCGAGCCACGGCGCATTGCCGGCCAGGGCGATCTCAGGACCGAAGCGATCGTCGATCTGGCTGAGCAGGCCGGGCTGGGCCGCCAATTGCTATCGCGCTTTCCGCATGGCCTTTCCGGTGGCCAGGCGCGACGCGCCGCCGTTGCCCGGGCGCTCTCCGTGGTGCCGCGGCTGATCATTGCCGACGAGCCGACCGCTGGGCTCGATCTCTCGGTGCAGGGCGGCATTCTCAATCTCTTCCTCGATATCCGCGATGCGCATCGTACGGCGTTCCTGATCATCACCCATAATCTCGCCGTGGCGCGGCACGTGTCGGACCGGGTGGCGATCCTGTATCTCGGCCGGATCGTCGAGAGTGGCCCAAGTGCCGCGATCTTCCGGACGCCACGCCATCCCTATACCGCAGCACTTCTTGCTTCCGAGCCGGTGCCGGATCCGACGAAACGCCGCACCGCGCCGCCGGTCATCGGCGAAGTGCCAAGCCTCGCTCATCGTCCGTCCGGCTGCGAATTCCATCCGCGCTGCCCTTCTGCGCAGGCGCGCTGCCGCAGCGAACTGCCGGCCGAGACGGTGCTCGACACCGGCCACACGATACGATGCCACTACCCGCTCGCAGACAAGAAGGCGGAACGCGTCGCGTAAATAAAGCAAAACCAGAGGGATAGAACATGACCCATTTCTTGATGAATCGCAGGCATTTCCTCCTATCCGGCGCTTCCGCCGCAGCCGCCCTATCGCTGCGGCCGGGCCTCTCCTATGCGATCGAGGGCGATACGCTCATCATTCGTGGCGCCTCCGATATTGAAGTGCTCGATCCCGCCTTCCAGAACGGCCTGCTGGAAGAAGAGGTCGGCCGGGCGCTGTTCGTTTCGCTGAACCGGCTTGGCGACGTGCGCGGCGGTACGCATCTCGACAACTATGCCGCCAAGGAGCTCAAGCAGGTTTCTCCAACCGAAATCGGTTTCGAACTCCAGGATTGGCTGGAATGGACTGGCGGCTATGGCCCGCTGACAGCCGAGGACGTGAAATTCTCCTTCGAACGGGTCAAGGACCCGAAGAATGCATCGGCCTGGGCTTACGCTTTCGACGCGATGGATCATGTCGAGGTGACCGGCCAGCGCACGGGTGTGATCAAGCTCAAGAGCCCATCAGCGCCGTTCTGGGTCACCACCCTGCCCTATTATATGGGCCACATCGTCTGTCAAAAGGCGGTCGAAAAAGCAGGAGGCAAGTTCACCACGGAAGTGCCGGCCAGCGCCGGCCCCTATGTGATCGACAAATGGACGCCGAAACAGAATCTGTCGCTGGCATCGAATCCCGGCTGGAAGGGACCGAAGGCGCTGTTCGGCAAGATCAGGTTCGAGATCGTCACCGATGACGAGGCGGCCGCACTCGCTTATGAATCCAAGGCGATCGACTATTCCAAGATCAGCCTCAACACGCTTTCGACCTATCGCGACAAGCTGCCGGAAAACACCGCGCTGATCGAGAAGGATGGCAATCGCTTCCTGTGGCTGGCGCTCAACGTCAACAATCCGAAATTCAAGGACGAGAAGGTCCGGCGCGCCATTCAATATGCCATCGATGTCGAGCAGATCATGCAGGGCTCCTATTCCGGCCTTGCCAAGGCGGCAACCGGCGTTCTGCCGCCCGGCATGGTCGGCCATCGCGACAAGATTCTTTATCCCGCCGATCTCGACAAGGCCAAGGCACTGCTCCAGGAAGCAGGCGTCTCGGACCTGACCATCGAGCTCGCCTCGCAAAACGACAAGACCAGCCAGCTCACCTGCCAGATCGTCCAGGCGCTGCTCGGCCAGATCGGCATCACGGTCGACCTCAAGCCGCTCGAAGATGGCGTCTATTGGACGATCGGCGACAAAAGCTCCGGCGATACCTGGAAGACGCTGGAAATGGTGCTGATGAATTTTGCCGGCGGTGTCGATCCGTCGGAAAACCTCACCTGGTTCCGACCGGCACAGATCGGCGTCTACAACTGGTCGCAGTTCGACAGCCCGGAATTCGAGAAGATGTACCAGGAGGGCATGGCCGAGACCGACCAGGCCAAGCGCGATGTCATCTACAAGAAAATGCAGGACATCATGGAGGAGTCGGGTGGGTTCGTGTTCATCACCCATGAAGTGTTCGCGGCGGTGGCGCGTGGCGGGCTGAAACCTTGCATTCTCGCCGATGGGTATCTGGATGTGACGCGGTTTGCGAAGGCGTGAGCCCAGATACGACGACGAATAACCGACAAAGGAGCATGATCATGGCGCGACAGGCAGGCAGACGCGAGGCACGCCGGACAGCAGGCGGTATTCGCCAGCTCGGTTTCGGAGAGGTCGTCAATCGCTACCCACCGATCACGCTGCTGAGTGCAGACGAGGTGGAGTCGATCCACCTCGCCTCGCTGGACCTGCTGGCGACGACCGGCATGGAAGTGCTGCACGAGGAGAGCCGGAGGCTGCTTAAATCCGCCGGCGCCGATGTCGATGACGGAACACTGCGTGTGCGCTTCGATCCGGGGATGATCGAGGAAAAGATCGGGACGGCACCGTCTTCGTTTACGCTGCAGGCGCGCAATCCGGCGAAGAACCTGAAAGTCGGAGACGGCAGCCTGATCTTTGCCGCGACCGGCGGGCCGGCTTTCGTTTCCGATCTCGACCGCGGACGGCGGGCGGGCAATTACCAGGACATGTGCGACTATATTCGAGTCGTGCAGCAGCTCAACATCATCCACCAGGAGGGCGGCTGCCCCTGCGAACCAACCGATCTCAATCCGGATTCGCGCCATCTCGACTTCTACCAGGCCGCCATCCGACTGACCGACAAGAACTGGCAGTGCTGGGCGCTGGGCGGCTATCGTGTCGAGGATGCGATCGAGATGCTGTCGATTGCGCTCGGTCAAAGCCGCGAGGAACTGCGCAACACTCCGGCGACGCTGACCATCGTCAACTCCAATTCACCGCTCCGGCTCGATATCCCGATGGGCGAAGGCCTTTGCGCCATGGCGCGTGCCGGCCAGCCGGTGGCGATGACGCCGTTCACGCTCTCGGGCGCGATGAGCCCGGTGACGATTGCCGGTGCGCTCACCCAGCAGAATGCCGAGGCCCTGGCGTTGATCGCGCTCGCTCAGATCGCGGCACCCGGCGCGCCGGTGCTTTACGGTGGCTTCACCTCCAATGTCGACATGCGCACCGGGGCGCCGRCCTTCGGAACGCCGGAATATGCCAAGGCGCAGATTGCTTCAGGCCAGCTGGCACGGAAATACAATATCCCGTTCCGCTCCTCCAACGTGACGGCCTCCAATGCTGTCGACGTGCAGGCCGCCTATGAGAGTGGCATGTCGCTGTGGTCGACGATCATGGGCGGCGTGCATCTCATTGAACATGCGGCCGGCTGGCTGGAAGGCGGTCTGACGGCGTCATTCGAGAAGCTGATCCTCGATGCCGAAATGCTGCAGATGATGAAAAGCTTCCTCGATCCGCTGGCAATCACCACCGAGACGCAGGCGCTGGACACGATCCGCGACGTCGGTCCCGGCGGGCATTTCTTCGGCACACCGCATACGCTGGCGCGCTTCGAACACGCCTTCTATGAGCCGATGTTGTCGGACTGGCGGAATTTCGAGAACTGGTCGGAGAGCGGCGCCAAGACGGGAACCGAGCGGGCCAATGCGATCTGGAAGGAATTGCTCAGGGCCTATGAGCAGCCGCCGCTCGATCCTGCCGTGGACGAGGCGCTGGAAGCCTATGTGGCAAAGCGGAAGGAGGAGATCAGCCGTGGATATCTGAACGCGGCTTGACGCCTGACCCGACCCCTGGAAGCATAGATGGGAGCGTCATCGACATCGCCAATCGCGTTCGGCGATGCGTCATTTGCGGGCAATTGGCTGTAAAAATGCCATGCCGGTAAAACTGCAGATAAGCGTGTAAACGAATCTTAACAGGGGACCGTCTCTACTTCTACGCAACGTCGTAGAACCGGGAACATCAGACATGACCGCACAAAACTGGACCCTTGATCAGGTTCTGGCCCAGTTGAATTCAGGTTCGCATTGGACAAGTTCAACCATCACCTATTCCTTCCCAACGGATAAGGCGCAGCTTTATACCGGCGGCGGTGAAGGTGATGGCTTTTCACCTTTCACCGATGTCCAGATTACCTATGCCGAATATGCGATCGCCAATTGGGACGACCTGATCGCGCCGAATTTCGTCCAGGTCGCCAGCAATTCCAATATCGAATTCGGCAATACGACGACCGGCATCGACTATGCGCATGCATATTATCCGAAGACCGGCAGCGCCTGGTTCAATCCCGGCTATAGCGACCTCGCCAATCCGACGATCGGAGACTATGGCTTTACCGCCATCATGCATGAGCTGGGCCATACGCTCGGCCTCAATCACATGGGCGATTATAACGGCAACGACAATTCCGGACCGTCAAGCTATCAGGACAGCACGGTGTACTCGATCATGTCCTATTATGGCCCCGACCACTATGCTGGGCAGGGACAGGTCATGTGGGCCGATTGGCAGGTCGGTGGCATCGTCTATTCGCCGGACACGCCGATGCTCAATGACGTCATGGCCATCCAAGCGATCTATGGCGCCGACACCACGACGCGAACCGGCGACACCATCTACGGCTTCAACAGCAATATCACCGGCGAAGAAGCCCAGATTTATGACTTCTCGATCAACAAAGACCCGATCCTGACGATCTATGATGCCGGTGGCAATGACACGCTCGATCTCAGCGGCTATGCGACGGATAGCACTATTTCGCTCGTCGCCGGCAGTTTCACCCATTGCAACGCCATGACCTACAATATCTCGATCGCCTATACCGCAACGATCGAAAATGCGGTCGGCGGCGCGGGCAACGACAGCATTACCGGCAATCAAGTCGCCAACCGGCTGACCGGCAATGACGGCACGGACACGCTGACGGGCGCGGGAGGCTCTGATGTCCTCGTGGGCGGCAAAGGCAATGACACGCTCGATGGCGGTGAAGCTGTCGACACTGCCGTCTTCTCAGGCGCCTTCGCCAACTACACGATCCACCACAATGATGACGGTTCCTACACCGTGACCGACAATGTCGGCACGGACGGCCAGGACACGTTGCACAATGTCGAGCGCCTGCAGTTCAGCGACGGACTCTACACGCTGGGTAACAGCGCGCCCACGCTCGACCATGCGATCGCCGACCGCAATGCGACGGCCAACCAAGCCTTCGGCTTCGACTTCTCGGCCAACACTTTCAGCGATCCGGACGGAGATGCCCTCACCTATTCCGCCAGCCTGGCCGATGGCTCGGATCTTCCGGATTGGTTGCAATTCAATCCCGCGACGCGCAGGTTTACCGGCACACCGGGCACAGACGATGTCGGCACGGTTTCGATCAAGGTCCTCGCGAGCGATGGCACCCATACGGTGTCTGATGTCTTCGACCTCAGTATCGCCAGCGGCGACACCACGAACCAGTCACCCATTGCAGTCGCCGACTCTGCCGAAACGTCCGAAAGCAAGAGCGTGCTGGTGGATGCACTTGCCAATGATTCTGATCCGGATGGCGATAGTCTCACCCTGATCCAAGTCTCTGTCGCCAATGGCGACGGCACTGCCACGATCGAGGACGGCAAGGTCCGTTTCGCCTATACCGGCGTGCATCTCGCTGCCGGAGAAAGCCGGGAGATCACGCTGGATTATCTGGTGAGCGACGGCACGGCGCAAAGCACCGGCCACATCCAGGTTACCGTCAACGGTGAAGCCAACACCGTGCAGGGCACCGCGGCTGCCGACAACCTGGTGGGCACCGCCGCCGCTGACCTGATCGACGGCGAGGCTGGTCGTGACTCGATCCGTGGCCGGGCTGGAGCCGATACGATCGACGGCGGCACGGGTCGCGATCACCTCTGGGGCCAGGCCGGCGCCGACGTTTTCAGCTTCGGAACGGGCAATGGGCGCGACGACATCATGGACTTTTCTCTGCGCCAGGGAGACCGTATCGATTTGTCGCAGGTCAGCGGCATCACCGGGTTCCAGGATCTCGTGCAGCATCATCTCTACGACTCCAACGGCAGCGCCTATATCGTCATTGATGGCAAGGACGACATCCTGATCCGCAATGTCGATCCCAACCACCTGACCGAGGCCAATTTTATTTTCTGAGGTCGTTTGATCTCAATCTCGGTTCTCGCACGGTCGCAGCCTTGCGCGGTTTTTTCTCGCGCGAGAAACTTAGCTATTGATCTAAGTGTTTTCTCACTCTATAGTTAGCCATATGGATAACTATGGTGCCAATCTCGATTCCGTCTTTCACGCGCTTGCCGACCCGACACGCCGGGCCGTCATTCAGCGGCTCGGCGCGGGTGCGGCGACGGTGAGCGAACTGGCGGAACCTTTCGACATGGCTTTGCCGTCGTTCATGAAACATATCGGGGTGCTCGAAACATCCGGATTGATCCTGTCCAAAAAGATCGGCCGCGTCCGGACCTGCACGCTCGAACAGAAGCGGCTGGCAGCGGCCGAACGCTGGTTCAACGAACAGCACGCGCTCTGGAAGAGCCGATATCAGAATCTCGACAACCTCCTCGAAACATTGACTGGAACAGATAATGAAAGCTGATCTGCAATTCGACTTTCTCCCGAACCCGGAAACGAGCGTCCTCACCGTAAAGCGTGAATTTGCCGGAAAACGGCAGCTCGTCTGGGATTGCCATACGAAGAGCGAATTGCTCGACCGGTGGTTCGCGCCGAAGCCGTTGACGACGAAAACCAAGCACATGGATTTCCGCGAGGGCGGATATTGGCTCTATGCGATGGTCGAGCCGGGTGGGCAGGAATATTGGGGACGGTTGGATTACCAGGCGATCCGCCCTATCGATAATTACCAGGCGCTCGACGGATTTTCCGACGAGACGGGTGCATTGAACCCCAATCTGCCGAGGGCGCGTTGGGATGTGACCTTCACGGATGCACCGGTCGGCACGCTGGTCACCACGATCGTTGCCTATAATTCGCCAGAGGACCTGCAGAAGGTGATCGACATGGGCATGAAGGAAGGCCTGACCTCCACCCTCGAACGCCTGGATGAATTGCTGCTGGTGCTTAACCCGCAGGCCTGATTGGTGCTCATCCCGCGACTTCGAGGCCGGCACTGTCCGGCCTCATCGACATCATCAATGTCAATGCAAGCCGGTTTGAATGCGGCTGCCTACCACCCCTCCTCCAGCACCTTCGCCAGCATGTCGGCGAAGAAATCGGCGCTTTCGCGTGTCAGACACATGGGCGGCTTGATCTTCAGTACGTTGAGGTGATCGCCGGTCGGCTGCATGATCACACCGAGGTCGAGCAGGCGGTTACAGATCGCCTCGGTTTCCTGCGTCGCCGGCTCCAGCGTGGTCCGATCGCGGACGAATTCAAGGCCGAGATAGAGGCCCATGCCGTGCACCGCGCCGACCAGCGAAAAACGCTGGCCGAGCGCTTCGAGGCGGCCTTTGAGATAGTCGCCGACTTTGCGGGCATTTTCCTGCAGGCCTTCTTCCATGATGGCGTCGAGCACGGTCAGGCCGACGACACAGCTCACCGGGCTACCGCCGGCAGAGGAGAAGAAATAGCCTTCTCGCTCCAGCGAGTCGGCGATGGCGCGGCTGGTGATGACAGCGCCGAGCGGGTGACCGTTGCCCATGCCCTTGGCGATGGTGATGATGTCGGGCACCACGCCCTGCTCGTCGAAACCCCAGAAATAATGGCCGAGCCGGCCATAACCGACCTGCACCTCGTCAGCGATGGCTACACCGCCGCGGTCGCGTACCAGGCGGTAAACTTCCTTGAGATAGCCTTTCGGCAACGGGATGCCGCCGGAATTGCCATAAACACTTTCCGCTATGAAGCCGGCTAACTTCTCGCCTTTCGCGTCAATCTTGTTCAGCGCCGCCTCGACGTCGGCGATATAAGCGGCGGCCGAATCCGGTCCGCGATGCGGGCCGCGATAGGTATTGGGCGACGTGACCGGATGAACCCAAGCCGGCCGCGTGGTCCGCGCCTGCGGGTTATCGGCGATCGAGGTCGAAACCGCGTCGCTTGCCACGGTCCAGCCGTGATAGGCCTCGAGCAGGCTGACGGTATTGCGGGCGCCCGAATGCGCCCAGGCGAGGCGAAGCGCCAAATCATTGGCTTCGGAGCCGGAATTGACCAGGAAGACGGTGTTCAGCCCTTGCGGCGCCAAGTCCGCAAGGCGCTTGGAGAATTCGGCGATGCCGGCATAGTGGAAGCGCGAATTGGTGTTGAGCAGACTCCATTGCCGGCCGACTGCCGCCGCGAGCTTTTCGTGACCATGGCCGAGGATCGCGACATTATTGACCATGTCGAGATAGGTACGGCCGTTCATGGCATACATTTGCTGGCGCCAGCCGCGCTCGATCTGCGGTGGATTCTTGTAATAGTTCTTCTGCGGCCGGGCGAAATACGCCTGGCGGGTTTCGAGCAGCGTGTCGCTGTCGAGCGGTAGCGCATCGAAATCGGCGCCGAAAAGCGCTGATGGCGAAGGGCAGATCGCCGACCAGGCGCGCGCATGGTGCGGAGCGGCGAAGCGCGGCGGCGTCAGGCTCTTGTTGCGGCAGAATTGCACCTTGAGCACGCCACCGACCGCCACCGTGCCGATATCGGCGCCGGCATCGAGCATGTGGCCATCGTCGCCGGCTATGTCGATGCCGTCGATTACAAGCGAAAGCTCCCTGCCATCGATCCTGAGCCGATTGCCCTCGCCCTGCGCCACGCCGGCGAAGGGCGCGAACAGCATCACGCCTTCGGGCAGGCGCGCCTCGATATGCAATGCATAGCTGGTCGGCGCCGTCGCCGAATGATGCAAGGTGCGTGACAGGCGATATTCGCCATAGCGGGTGATGGCGCAGCCGGTGCGCCGGGCCGCTTCCTGCAGGAGCGTGGCATCGATGTCCGGCTCCAGCCAGTTGCCGCTCTGGAAATGCGGACCGAGCGGATCGAGGCGCACGATCTCGAACAGCGTGGGGACGATCTCCGGGATCAGCCGCTGCATTGCCGGCAGCGGCTTGTTTTCCGCCATGCCGAGCGCATCGAGTATGGCGGCCTGCATGACGACCATCGGCAAGGAAGTCGCGACGTCGAAGATCATCCGCTCATGGGCGATGTTGCCCGCGGCATAGTCATTGTCCGGTTCCAGGGCGACCTGATATTCGCCCGAACCCACCAGCACGCCGGCGCGCTCGACGATCAGCGGCCACAGCGCCTTTGCCTCGGCAATGGTCAGCGGATGAACGGCATGGAAAGCGCGAACCGCCGGCAGGATATAGAAAGCGTCGCCATCGGAATGATGCAGCAAGGCGGCGCAGCAGACCGCGAGATCGGCCACCAGCCAGCCTTGCATCAGATCGCCGAAATCGATGACGCCGACGGGGATCGGATTGCCCTTGGCATCCGCCAGAGCCACGACATTGTCGTCGGTAATGTCCTGATGGATCGGCTGCAGCCGCAACTCGTCGCGCAGCGGCGCCACAATCCGCTCCGCTTCTTCCATTGCCGCCATGACCCGAGCGGCCACCATCCCATCCGGAACGGCGGCAAGGAGCTTGTCGGCAATTGGCAGCGCCTGCCGCAAATCCCACTGGATCTGGCGGTCGAGGCCCGGATGGCTGAAGCCATGCAATCCCCGCGCCATGCGGCCGCAGATATCGCCGAGCGCTGCCACCGTGACTTCGGGCAGGAATTTTCGCTTCGTCAGCGGCTCGCCATCGAGATAGTCGAGAAGCCTGACCTGGCAAGGCTGGCCGGCAATGTCGAGGCTGAGGATTTCAGTACCTGTCTTTGCTGCACGGACTTGCGGCACCAGCGGAGCACCCTTGGTGCCGGCGAGATGCTGCATTGCGGCGTTCTGCGCATCCAATTCCGTTCGGTCGTAGGCGGCGTGGCAGATCTTCAGCACATAGCAGCGTTCGCCTGTATCGATGCGGAAATTGCGGTCCTGGTTGCTGCCGAGCTCGAGGATCGTGCCGCTCAAGCCGTATTGGTCGCGAAGAATGGTCTCGGCATCGGCGATTGTCGCTTCCGGTCTCGGCAAATCTGCGCGGCCCACAGCGCTCGTTTCCAGCATGACACGATTTCCCCATGTTTCCCCGGTGAAATTCATAGTCCGTGGCGGTGTGGAGAGCAACCTCTCTGCTGCGGGTGCGAAGGCCGGCTTGCAAGCCGGGCGCACTGGCAATAAATTTACGAAATGCGCGGTAGTTTCGCGCTTGGGCAGCCCAGTCAGAAAGTTCATGGAAGCAAAGCCTCGGCGCAGACTTGGTATCCTGATCTTCTGCTTCGTCTTTCTGGCGGTTGCGGGCGCTATCGGCGCGACCGTATTGCTGGCCAACAATGGCCGCCACCTGCATACGCTGATGCGCTCCCTGGGCATCAAAATCGTGCAGCCGCAGCCGGATTCAATCCCGGAGCCGCCGCGCGTCGTCGACAAATTCCGCGGTCATCGGCTGAAGGACATTCCCGTTGAGCTCGACGCCTATCTCTTCCAGCATGTCGTGAACGGCCGTGAGAGTACGCTGCTGCGCAACATGCGGCGCAATGGCGAGACACTTTGCGGGCTCTTCGACCGGCTGGGTTTCAAAATGTCGAGTTGGCAACCGGGCAGCTTCGCCAAGACCCTCAACGAATGCTATAGTGAAGTCGACATGCCGAACAGTGCCGACCCGAACAGCCCGTCCTCCTTCTTCCTGATGATCAAGGGCGAGCAGGACGGGACACTGGTGTCGGCGCGGGTGAAATTCATCTTCAACGATGCAGCAAGCCGCACCAAACTGACCGAAATGACCGCGCGGGTGCTCGAGGAATTCGCCAAGGCGACGGCCTGGGGCGAGATCGAGGCGGAGAAGAACAAGCTGATCGCACTGAAGCCCTTCACCAGCGATTTCAATGGCGTCAACATCCGCTTCTCGCCGGAATTCGGTGGCGTCGGCCGTTACAATCTGATCTTCAGCCGCGCGGGCAAGCTCACGCCGGCCGAAAAGCGCACACAGAACTATTTCGACCGGTCGTCCTTCTTTCCGCTGACGCCGGAATTTGGCGGCCCGGCGATCAAGGACGAGCCGAAGCCGGTTCCGGCCGCCGCAGACACGGATGCGGATACCGAGCAGAAACCCAATTGAGCCTGGGCATCATCCGTGCATCCTGGCGCCCTTGCTGACCTTGTCGGCAATTTTCTTCGGCGCACGGAAGGCGATGCCGACGAGCCTGGCGTCCTCGGGCGCGAACTGGCCGAAGACCTCGCGATTGGCCGCGTCGTGGCCGGTGGCGAACATTTCTTCGACATAGGCCGAAGCGGTGATCTCCTGCTCCAGGCAGCGGCGCTGGGCATTGGCGAGCACCGATTGATCGCCGGTCAGAACCACGACCGGCTGGATGCTCATCGGATTGTAGAGATGGCCGGCGCGGTCGCGATAGGGCTCGCCGATCAATCGCGGGTTCTCAGCGATAATGCCGCTCATCAGGAAAGCGGTTACGTTCAGCTCTTGCCAGGCCTGCAGGTTGTCCCGCAAAATGACGACGATCTTGGTATCGAACACAAATGCACCTATTTCAAATCGATGAACGATCCCAGAACTAGACAAGAGGGCGAGACCGGTCTTGAACGTTTGTGCAAGGCGTCGGAACGCGAGCACATCGTGCATGACGCGTCGCTGCCCGGTTTCGAGCGGATGGAGGCGGAATTCGAAGGTGCTGCCTTCGCACCGCACCGGCACGACACCTATGCGTTGGGGATCACGCTCAAGGGTGTGCAGACGTTTCAGTACCGCGGCGAACGGCGCGTCAGCCTGCCGGGCAATGCCATCATCCTGCATCCCGACGAAGTGCATGACGGCGGCGCCGGCAATGAGGAAGGGCTGAAATACCGCATGCTCTATCTGGAACCCTCGCTGCTGGCACCGGCGCTGATGCAATCCGGCCAGCCCCTGCCCTTCATCGGCAATCCTGTCGTGGATCATCCGCCCCTGACCCGGTTGCTGCTGTCGGTGCTGTCGAGCATGGGCGACCGGCTCGACGCGATGGAGATGGATGGTTTTCTGGCGCTCGCGGCCCCGATCCTGTCGGAACTTTCGACCGGAATGACGAAGCCTGCGGGCACGCTGCCGATCCGGGAGATGCAGCGCGTGCGGGATTTCCTTGCCGCGCATTGGGACGAGAACATTTCCTCAGTGCGCCTCGAAAACATTGCCGGTCTGGATCGCTTCGCACTTGCCCGGCATTTCCGTTCGCTTTACGGCACCACGCCGCACAGGTTCCTGGTAATGCGGCGGCTGGCGGCGGCACGCGAGAAGATTTCGGCCGGGTCGACGCTTGCCGATGTTGCGGCCGATACCGGCTTCGCCGACCAGGCGCATTTCAGCCGCCATTTCAAGAAGGCGTTCGGCCTGACACCGGGGCGCTGGGCGGAACTGGCGCGGGCCAGGCAATAGCGCGGGCGCCGTTGCAATCTCCCCTTCCCTTTCCGGCGAAAACCGCATAAGAACCCGCTGCATGACACATTCGCGGCTTTGGATCATATCCCGAATTATCAGCCCGGCCTTTGCTGCCTGATCGGCTCAGAGCAAAGGTCCGGGCCTTCTGGCGTTTTTCGCCATACGAAGCCGAAAATCCCGATTTCCAAAAATCATTGCGTGTCGTCTGAACACGCTTCATCCACGGTATGACCATGAACGACGCTGCCGAGAAGAACGACTATTCCTCAACCCTCTACCTGCCGCAAACCGATTTCCCCATGCGTGCCGGCCTGCCGCAGAAGGAGCYGGAGCTGGTTCAGCGCTGGCAGAAAATGGACCTCTACAAGAAGCTGCGCGCCTCGGCCGCCGGCCGCGAGAAATTCGTGCTGCATGACGGCCCGCCCTACGCCAACGGCAATATCCATATCGGCCACGCGCTTAACAAGGTGCTGAAGGATGTCATCACCCGCTCCTTCCAGATGCGCGGCTATGATAGCAACTATGTGCCCGGCTGGGACTGTCACGGCCTGCCGATCGAATGGAAGATCGAGGAAGCCTACCGCGCCAAGGGCAAAAACAAGGACGAGGTGCCGGTCAACGAGTTCCGCCAGGAATGCCGCGAATTCGCGCAGAACTGGATCAATACCCAGTCCGCGGAATTCCGCCGGCTCGGTGTCGAAGGCGATTTCGAGCGTCCCTATACGACGATGAATTTCCACGCGGAAGCGCGGATCGCCGGCGAACTCCTGAAGATCGCCATGATGGGCCAGCTCTATCGCGGCTCCAAGCCGATCATGTGGTCGGTGGTGGAGCGTACGGCGCTCGCCGAAGCCGAGGTCGAATACCAGGAATATGAGAGCGACACGATCTGGGTGAAATTCCCGGTTATGGCCGGGCCGGACGGCTTTCTCGGCACGGCTATCGTCATCTGGACGACGACCCCCTGGACGATCCCCGGCAACCGGGCGGTCTCCTATTCGTCGCGTGTCGAATATGGCCTTTATGAAGTGACCGCCGCCGAGAATGAATTCGGGCCGCGGCCGGGTGAAAAGCTCATCTTCGCCAAGCGGCTGGCGGAAGATTGCGCAGCCAAGGCCAAGCTGACGTTGTCGCTGATCCGCGACGTCAGCGCGGCTGAGCTTGCGGCGATGACTTGTGCACATCCGTTCAGTGGCCTTGGCGGCGGCTATGAATTTGCCGTGCCGATGCTCGATGGCGACCATGTCACCGACGACGCCGGCACSGGTTTCGTGCACACTGCGCCAAGCCATGGCCGTGACGACTTCGAGATCTGGATGCATCATGCCCGTGAGCTGGACGCCCGTGGCATCCCGTCGAAAATCCCCTTCCCGGTCGGCGACGACGGTTTCTACACCGAGGATGCGCCCGGTTTCGGCCCCGATGCCGAAGGCGGGGCGGCACGCGTCATCGATGACAACGGCAAGAAGGGCGATGCCAACAAGCGGGTCATCGAGCAGCTGATCGCCCACAACGCCCTCTTCGCCCGCGGCCGCCTGAAGCATGAATATCCGCATTCCTGGCGCTCCAAAAAGCCGGTGATCTTTCGCAACACGCCGCAATGGTTTGTCTACATGGACAAGGATTTCGGCGACGGCACGACATTGCGTTCGCGCGCGCTCAAAGCCATCGACGACACCCGTTTCGTGCCTGCTGCCGGCCAGAACCGCCTGCGCGCCATGATCGAGCAGCGCCCGGACTGGGTGCTGTCGCGCCAGCGCGCCTGGGGCGTGCCGATCTGCGTCTTCGCCGACAAGGAAGGCAATGTGCTCAGGGATCCGGAGGTCAATGCCCGTATTCTTGAAGCTTTCGAGAAGGAAGGCGCCGACGCCTGGTTTGCCGAGGGCGCCAAGAGCCGCTTCCTCGGCAATGCGCATGACCACGAAAAGTGGATGATGGTGCGCGACATCCTCGATGTCTGGTTCGACTCGGGCTCGACGCATACGTTTACGCTCGAGGACCGTCCGGACCTGAAATGGCCGGCCGATGTCTATCTCGAAGGCTCCGACCAGCATCGCGGCTGGTTCCATTCGTCACTGCTCGAAAGCTGCGCCACGCGCGGCCGTGCGCCCTACAACGCCGTCATCACCCATGGCTTCACCATGGACGAGCATGGCCGCAAGATGTCGAAATCGCTCGGCAATACGGTCGTGCCGCAAGACGTGATGGCCCAGTCGGGCGCCGATATCCTTCGGCTATGGGTAATGAACACCGACTATTGGGAAGACCAGCGGCTCGGCAAGACGATCCTGCAGACCAATATCGACAACTACCGCAAGATCCGCAACACGATCCGCTGGATGCTCGGCACGCTCGCCCATGACGGCGGCGACGAGATCGCTTATAGTGAGTTGCCGGAACTCGAAAAGCTGATGCTGCATCGGCTGGCCGAACTCGACCAGGTGGTTCGCGAAGGCTATGACGAGTTCGACTTCAAGAAGATCGCCCGTGCATTGACCGATTTCGCCAATGTCGAACTGTCGGCCTTCTATTTCGATATCCGCAAGGATTCGCTCTATTGCGACGCGCCGTCGAGCCTGCGCCGCCGTTCGGCGCTTTACGTGGTGCGCAAGCTATTCGATTGCCTGGTGCTGTGGTTCGCACCGATGATGCCGTTCACCATGGAAGAGGCCTGGCTGTCGCGCGATCCCAAGGCGGAATCGGTGCATCTCGAACAGTTCCCGACAATTCCGGCGAACTGGAAGAACGAAGCTGTTGCCGAGAAGTGGCGGAAGATCAAGGCGATCCGTCGTGCGGTCACCGGCGCGCTCGAAATCGAACGTGCCGCCAAGCGCATCGGCTCGTCGCTCGAAGCAGCCCCCGTCGTCCACATCACCGACGCCACTTTGTTCGAGGCGCTGGAGGATGTGGATTTCGCCGAAATCTGCATCACCTCCGACATCACGGTGATGCTGGGCGAGGGTCCATCCGAGGCCTTCCGCGCCGACGACGTCGCCCATGTGGCCGTGGTGCCGGTGCTCGCAGAGGGCAAAAAGTGCGCCCGCTCCTGGCGGATCACCAGCGATGTCGGCTCCGATCCGGACCATCCCGACGTGTCGGCCCGTGATGCCGCGGCACTGCGGGAACTGGCGAAACTCGCAGCCGCGTGAGCAGAATCTGGGAATAACCGCTGTCCAGAGCCATAAATCGGGCCTGAAAACGGCCCGATTGTTACGCCTCATAGGATTTATGATCCGCGGCGAATTGCGTTTTTTCCCCATCTCGGGTAAAAGGCTGCCTGAAAATGGCCGGATTTCTGCGGCAACCGCAGGATTGGGACATTAACTATTTCACGATTTGCCGGAAGGGCTTTGGCGGAATGAGCGAAAAGTATCGCGTGGCAGGCACAGTGATCGTGCTTTCGGCTCTGGCTCTGAGCGCGTCAAGCTGCATGGGCCCGAGATACGGTACGGACAAGACCGCCACGGCGCAGCTGGTGGACGACATTGGCGATGCCGCATCGCTCTCGCCGACGAAGAAGCCGGTGGCGCTCGCCTACCAGCCGCGCGGCGCGCTGGTGAAGCCGTCGGACGACACGCTGGTCGTGCCGGAAAAGAACATGGCGAGCAAGGACAATCCGCAATGGGTGGAGAGTCCCGAGGAAACCCGGACACGACTGAAAGCGGAAGCCGACGAGAATGCCAGCAACGGCAATTATCGCTCGCCGCTCTCGACCTCGGTGACTGAGGGCAAGGTGCTGTCACCCGAACAGCAGCGGACCGCCTTTCGCGAAGCGCGTAAGATTCAGCAGGGCCGTTATTCGGACCGCCGCCTGTTCATGAGCGACCCGCCGCTTGACTACCGCCAGGTCGAGCCGGACAAGCTGACCGACCTGGGCAGACCGGAGGCCGAGAAGGAAAAGGAGCGGCAGAAGCAGGCCGCAATTGCAGGCACCGGCGTCCATTGGTGGGAAGTCTGGAAGTGATGTTGCGCGGCCGCCGCAAGCTCGCGGCCGCATCCATCGCTTTCCTGTTGCCTGTCTATATCGGCGCGGCTCGCGCCGAGCCGCTTTCTCCGCGAAAATATATCATTCAGATGTCGAGCAGTCAGGTCGACAGCGGCTATGCGTATTATCTCGTGCCGCCGCTCGCCAAGGTCTTCGACGATGCCGGCTTCACCGCAATGCGCGGGCCGGGTGCCGACGTCGCGGTCAATATCCTCACCAATTCAGATGTCGGCCAGTGGATGAGCACCGCCAAGGGGCGGGAATGGCTCTATACCGTGAAGATTACTGTCGGCATCAGCCCCGAAAACTATGACATTCCCTATGAGGGCACGCCGCAATTCGGTGCGGAAATTTCGCTGATCACGCCGAACGGCGACCGCGAAGACGAGCTTGCCTGTCTGATCACTCTTGCCGCCAGGACCGCGATCGCCCAGTACCAGCCGAAAGGCCTCTACAAGAGGTCCGGGCAGGAATGCCTGCGCAAGCAATGACGACGCAGGCCACCGATATATTTGATGATTTTCTACTTTGGTGATGACCTGTTAACGGACTGTGCCTAGCGTGCGGCCATGTTCGGAATTAGCAAGAAAACGGCGATCAAGGCGAGCGTTGCCGCATTCGTGTCGATGGCGATTTCGCTTTCGGCGGCGCTGATTCTCGTGCCCATTCTTGGCGGTCATCCGGATGGTCCCGGCTTCTGGATGAGCGTCGTCTGTCCGCTGGCGATCGCCTGGCCGGCCAGTGCCTACCAATTCCATCAGAATGAAAACATGCGTGCCGCGCGCGATGCCATCGCCGTCATGCATGCGGAACTCGAGCGCCTGCACCTGGAACTGACCGCCGCGCATGAAGAACTCAGGCAAAAATCGCGCATCGATGCGCTCACCGGCGGGCTCAACCGCGAAACTTTCCTGGCGGAGTTGGAAAAACGCAGCGCGTCAGCCCAATCCTCGGCGCTGCTGATCGCCGACGCCGATCATTTCAAACGCATCAACGACACGTTCGGCCATCAATGCGGCGATGCCGCGTTGCGCGGTATCGGCAGCGCCATCGCCGCGACACTGCGTCCGAGGGATTTTTGGGGCCGCATCGGCGGCGAGGAATTCGCCATATTCCTGAGCGGCACCGACGCCGAAACGGCGCTGGCGATCGCCGATATGATCCGGCTCGCCACACTCGCCGTCGACCTCCAGGCGGATGGTGAAAAAGTACCGCTGAGCATCAGCATCGGCGGTGCCTTTGCCGCCTCCGGCTTCGAAAGCCGCACGCTGATCGCCAGCGCCGACCGCCGCCTCTATCGCGCCAAGCGCGCCGGACGCAACCGCATCGCCTTCGAAGACGATACCGAGGAAGAGGCGGCCTGACCGGGTTCAGTCGCGCCGGGTGCGGAAGAAATCCTTGAGGATTTCGCCTGCCTCGATCTCGGAAAAGCCGGAATAGACCTCAGGGGCATGATGGCAGGTCGGCGAAGCATAGAATTGGACGCCGCTTTCGACGGCGCCGCCCTTGGGATCGGAAGCGCCGTAATAGAGCCGGCGAATGCGGGCAAAGGAAATCGCCGCCGCGCACATGGTGCAAGGTTCGAGCGTCACGTAGAGATCGCAGTCCACAAGCCTTTCGCTGCCCAGCATCTTGGAGGCTTCGCGGATCACCTCGATCTCGGCATGCGCCGTGGTGTCGTTGGCTTGCCGGGTGCGATTTCCAGCGCGAGCGAGCACGGTTCCGTCACACACCACAACTGCGCCGACCGGCACTTCGCCGCGCTCGGCCGCGGCCCGCGCCTCGGCTATTGCGATCTTCATGAACTGATTTGGGACCTGATTTGGCGGTGCCAAGCCGTATTTCCTCTTAACCCGGTGTCAATCACCTGATAGGAGACGAATAAATAAGAGGCAATAGAAATGAAAGACACCAGGAAACAGGGCGATCGCGAACGTAAGTCCGCAAGGACGGACGGCAAGCCCGCGAGGTCTGGCAAGCCGATCAAGAAGAGGATGCTTGCCGGCAAGCCACGCGAGAAGGACCCTGCCCACCAGACGGTCGTTGGCGAAGGCGAGCGCATCTCCAAGATCATGGCGCGGGCCGGCGTCGCGTCACGGCGCGACTGCGAGCGGATGGTTCTCGCCGGACGCGTTTCGCTCAACGGCACGGTGCTGACCACGCCGGCCATCAACTGCACGGTCGCAGACAAGATCGAGGTCGACGGCAAGCCGATCAGCGCCATCGAGCGCACGCGGCTATGGATCTATTATAAGCCCGCCGGCCTGGTGACCACCAACCATGATCCCGAGGGCCGCCCCACCGTGTTCGACAACCTGCCCGCGGACCTGCCGCGGGTGATCTCCGTCGGGCGCCTTGATATCAATACCGAAGGCCTGCTGCTGCTGACCAATGACGGCGGCCTTGCCCGCATGCTGGAACTGCCGACCACCGGCTGGCTCCGGCGTTACCGTGTGCGTGCACATGGCGCCATCGATCAGGAAAAGCTCGACAGTCTCAAGGAAGGCATTGCCGTCGACGGCATCTTCTATGGCTCGATCGAGGCGACGCTGGACCGTGAAAAGGGCCACAATGTCTGGATCACCATGGGGCTGCGCGAAGGCAAGAACCGTGAAATCAAAAACGTGCTCGGCGCGCTCGGGCTGGATGTCAACCGGCTGATCCGTATCTCCTATGGGCCGTTCCAGCTCGGCGAACTCGAAGACGGTCAGGTCGTCGAGGTCAAGAGCCGGACGCTGCGCGAACAGCTCGGGCCGCGGCTGATCGAAGAGGCGAACGCCAATTTCGAGGCGCCGATCAACAACCAGCAGAAGCCCAAGGACGAAGAAGAGCCGGAGGCCGGGGAACGGCCTAAGCGCGAAAACCGTGACGACCGGCCGAAACGCGAAGGGCGCGAAGAGCGTCCCCGGCGGGAAAGCCGCGAAGAGCGGCGCGAACGCGATCTGGCCCGCATCGACACCAAGCGGCCGGTGCAGAAGGCGCGGCAGGACGGCGACCGCCGCCATGCGCATGACGATGACGACCGCAAGCCGAAGCGGCCACCACTCGGCACGAGCCGCACCGCCAATGTCTGGATGGCACCCGGCGCTCGCCCTGTCGCGCAGAAGAAGGCCAAAGAGGAGACCGCCGCTGCCGAGCCCAAACGCCGTATCCTGCGGCTGAAGAAGGATGCGACATCGGAAGCCGCACCCGCCGGCGAGTCGAAACCGAAACGCGCCCAGCGCGCGTCCGGCCCGAAACAGGCCGAGCGCAGCGGACGGCCTGAACGCAAGGAGCGCAGCGCCAAGTGGGAAGGGACTAAGCCCGAGGGAAACAGGCCCGCGAAACCGAAGTCGGCGGCGGCAACACGTTCTGCCGAAGGCGAAGGCGGCCGTTTCCGCGGCAAGCCATCATCCGAAGGCAAGCCCAATCGAGGCAAGGCATCAGCCGAGGGCAGGCCGGAGCGCGGCAGGCCGCCACGCCCTGGCAAGCCGGAAGGCGCCAAGCCGCCGAGAACAAAGCCGGCAAGGCCGCGGCCGGAAAACACCGGTTCCGACCGAGGCTCCAGCGGTGACCGAAAGGATGGCGGTGCGAATCGTCGGCGGTGAATTCAGGGGCCGGTCGCTTGCCACGCCGAAGAGCCAAGACATCCGCCCGACGACCGACCGCACGCGCGAGAGCCTGTTCAACATAGTGAGCCATGCCTATCCGGACGTGCTCGACGGTAGTCGCGTGCTCGATTGCTTCGCCGGTACGGGCGCGGTGGGCCTGGAAGCCCTGTCTCGCGGCGCCGCGGCGGCCGTGTTCGTCGAGACCTCGGTGGAGGGCCGCAACCTGCTGCAGGCCAATATAGAGGCGCTCGGTCTGCGAGGCCGCGCCCGCATATTGCGCCGTGATGCCACCCAGCTCGGTGCAATCGGCACGATGAGCCCGTTCCAACTCGTCTTCGCCGATCCGCCCTATGGGCATGGACTGGGCGAGAAAATGTTCGCCTCCGCCCAGGCCGGCGGCTGGCTCGCCGATGGCGCCTTGGCGATCCTCGAAGAGCGTGCCAATGTCGAGCCCGAGGTTGGCAGCGCCTTCAGGCCCATCGATACACGCGAATTCGGCGACACACGGATGCATTTCTATCGCTATTCGGCAAAGAGCTGAGAGGTTTCCGATGGACCAAAGCCATGCCCCCTCTTCCCCGACGATCGCGATCGCCTTTGGCGGTGGCGGCGCGCGGGGCATCGCGCATATCCATGTCATCGAGGCGCTGGACGAACTCGGCATCACGCCGGTGATGATCGCCGGCTCGTCGATCGGCGCGATCATGGGCGCCGGCATGGCGGCGGGCATGGCCGGTGCCGAAATCCGCGAATTCGTGCTGGCTACCGTCGGCAATCGCCGCGAAGTGATGAACCGGCTCTGGTCACTCAGGCCATCGAGCATCCAGGAAGTGATGTCGAACGGCTTCCGCGTCGGCCACTATAACCTCGAACGCATCCTCAAGGCCTTCCTGCCGGAGGCCGTGCCCGAAACCTTCGACGGCTTGAAGATTCCGCTCAGCGTCACCGCCACAGACTATTATGGCCAGCGCGAGGTCAGCATTCATAGCGGCGACCTGTTCAAGGCGCTTGCTGCGTCGGCGGCGATTCCTGCCGTGTTCATGCCGGTGAAGCTCGAAGGCCGGGTGATGATCGATGGCGGCATCTTCAACCCGGTGCCCTTCGACCATCTTGTCGGCAAGGCCGACATCGTCGTCGGCGTCGATGTGGTCGGCGGCCCGGAGGGCGACGAACAGCAGATCCCCAACCGCATCGACAGCCTGTTCGGCGCCAGCCAGCTGATGATGCAGTCCATCAACGCGGAAAAGCTCCACCGCCATTCGCCCGACATCTTCCTGAAGCCGGCGATCGGCAAGTTCAAGGTGCTCGATTTCCTGCGCGCGGCCGAGGTGCTGGAAAGCTCGGCTGCGATCAAGGACGAATTCAAGCGGGCGCTCGAGGCGCAGATCGAGCTGCGCACCCGGACGCCGATACGCTGATCAGGGCCGGTTGCGCAGCGCGTCGCGGATTTCTGTGAGCAGAACGACTTCGTCGGAGGGGCCTTTGGGGGCTTCTTCCTTCTTTGGCATCAGACGGTTGACCGCCTTGACGAGCAGGAAGATGACCCAGGCGACAATCAGGAAGTTGACGACCTGATTGATGAAACTGCCATAGGCGAACACTGCGCCCTGCTTGCGCGCTTCAACAAGCGAGTCGGCCGTCACCTTGGCGGACAGTGGGATGAAATGGTTGGAGAAATCGATCCCGCCCGTCAGCCTCCCGAGAATTGGATTGATCAAATCGGTGGTCAGCGAGTTGACGATTGCCGTGAAAGCGGCGCCGATGACAACGGCGACTGCGAGATCGAGAACATTGCCACGCGCGATGAATGCCTTGAATTCCTGAATCATGGTCCACTCTCCTGCCTTGTTTCGTCCGCATCCGTCCCGGACAAATGCAACCCTACCAAAGCTTTCGCCGTATGCCAGCCGGTATTTCACCGTTTCCGGGTATAAAGCTTCCCTGCGCGCTATCTGCCTCGAAGCCTCTGCCCACGACTGCCTTCCCGAGACGTGGTCCCTTGACCGCGCTATTCGCCTAAAGCATCGCTTTGCGCACAGCCGAATTCCGCCTATTGTGATCCATGTCGCAACTGCGGCCAGGGAGGCTTCATGCTGCCAAGCTGGGTCATTTTCGGCTCGGCGATCGCCTATCTCGTGCTCCTGTTCGCTGTTGCCTCGATCGGCGACCGGCGGGCAGGTGGCGGTGCGGGCCGCGGCCGGCCCGTGGTCTATGCCCTGTCGCTCGCCATCTACTGCACCTCCTGGACCTATTTCGGCGGCGTCGGCCTGGCTGCAACACGCGGGCTTGAGTTCCTGGCGATCTATACCGGCCCCATCCTGGTTTTCACGCTGGGCCTGCCGGTCCTGAAACGCATCAGCAGCATCGCCAAGGCCGAGAAGCTGACCTCCGTCGCCGATTTCATTGCCGCCCGCTATGGCAAGAATCCGGTCGTGGCGATGATCGTGGCAATCATCGCGCTTGCCGGCGCAGTGCCCTATATCGCGTTGCAGCTCAAGGCCATTTCCAGTTCGGTGGCAGCACTGGTCGACACGACGCATTATGCCATCGGCATCGACAATCACCAGTTCGTCGACCTGCCACTCATCGTGTCGATGACACTTGCCTTCTTCGCCGTGGTCTTCGGTACAAGACATGCTGATGCAACGGAACACCAGAACGGGCTGATTCTTGCCATTGCGACGGAATCGGTGGTCAAGCTGCTGGCTATCCTGACCGTCGGCATAACCGTCCTTTACGTATTGCATAACGGGCCGAGCCATCTCCTCGAGCGCGTCTGGAGCCATGGTGCCGCCGCCAATGCGCTTGCCTACCACACGTCGACCATGCGTTGGATCGTCGTGACCATGCTGTCGGCCGCTGCCATCATCATGCTACCGCGCCAGTTCCACGTCACCATGGTGGAGAACCGCAGCCCAGGCGAGCTCCGGATGGCGGGCCTGTTCTTCCCGCTCTATCTGGTCGCAATCAACCTGTTCGTGCTGCCGATCGCGCTTGCCGGCGTGCTTCTCTTCAACGGCGCATCCGGGGCTGATCTCTTCGTGCTAACGGTGCCGCTGCATGCCGGACTGCCGGTCGTGACGCTCATTGCCTTTATCGGCGGCTTTTCGGCGGCCACCGCCATGGTCATCGTCGAATCCCTGGCGCTGGCGATCATGGTTTCCAACGATATCGTCATGCCGATCCTCTTGCGCCGCAATCTGGTCGGCGCCATCGGCCCGGCAAGCGAGGATCTCGGCCGCCTGGTGCTGGCCGTCCGGCGTGGTTCGATCTTCGCCGTGCTGCTCCTCGGCTATGGCTACTATCGCTCGACCAGTTCCGAAAGCGGGCTCGCCTCGATCGGGCTGATCGCCTTTGCGGCGATCTCACAGATGGCGCCGGCGCTGCTCGGCGGGCTCGTCTGGCGCCGAGCCAATGCGCGCGGCGCCATCGCCGGTCTGGTGTCCGGCTTTACCGTCTGGATCTGGATGCTGTTCATCCCGAGCCTGGGCGGCACCGATACGTCCAAGGATGCCGGCGCGATCCTGGATGCCATCCTGCCGACCACCGATTTCTTCTCCGGTCCGAACAGCGATCCCTTCGTCAATTCAGCGCTGCTCAGCCTGATGGTCAATGTCGCCTTCTTCATCGCTGGCTCGTTGACGCGCAACGCCAATCTGATCGAGCGCCAGCAATCGGCTGTGTTCGTCCCCGTGAGCGGCACGTCGCGGCCGCTGATGCGCAGCTGGCGTACCAATCTCACCGTCGGCGAACTCAAGGCCACCATCGGCCGCTATCTCGGCGAGGAGCGGATGCAGCGCTCCTTTGCAAGCTACGCATATTCCGGCGGCAAGAATCTCGACGACCATCGCTTTGCCGACACCGACCTTCTGAAATTTGCCGAGCAATTGCTGGGCTCGGCGATCGGCTCGTCATCGGCGCGGCTGGTTCTGTCGCTCAGCGTGCGGCGTCTCGACGAATATCCCGCCGAGACGGCGCTGTTGCTCGACCAGGCGAGCGAGGCGCTGCAATATAACCAGGGTGTGCTGCAGACGGCGCTATCGCAGATGGACCAGGGCATTGCCGTGTTCGACGGCGAGAACCGGCTGGCGATCTGGAACCGGCGTTTCCGGACATTGCTCGACCTGCCGGAAGCCGCCGGCCAGGTGGGCTATCCGCTGTCGGCCATCATCAGCCTGCTCGCCGAGCGCAGCGACATTACCGCCGATGGCGAGACCGAGACGATGGAGAAGATCCTGACGCCGGACACGCCCTTCCTGCTGATGCTGGACGGCGGAGCGCGGATCCTCGAACTGCGCTCCAACCCGATGCCGGACCGCGGCATCGTCACCACTTGCACCGATATCACCGAACGGGTGCAAGCAAGCAAGGCGCTGGAGGAAGCCAACGAGACGCTGGAACAGCGAGTCGTGGCGCGCACGCGCGAACTCACCCATGTCAACACCGCGCTTGCCGAGGCACGTGCGACGGCCGATGAGGCCAATCTCGGCAAGACGCGTTTCTTTGCCGCGGCGGGCCACGATATCCTGCAACCGCTCAATGCCGCACGGCTCTATTCCTCGGCGCTGGTCGAGCGGCTCGGCCATTCGGCCAACAGCGACCTCGTGCTCAATATCGATTCGGCACTGGAATCGGTCGAGACGATCCTCGGCGCGGTGCTCGACATTTCCCGGCTCGACACCGGCGCGATGAAGCCCAGTATCACGACCTTTGCGCTCGACGAATTCCTCAGGCGGATCGAAACGGACTATCAGCCGCTTGCCGCAGCGCGCGGGTTGAAACTCACCGTGCTGCCGAGCCGTCTGAAGGTCAAATCCGATCCGATGCTGCTTCGCCGGCTGGTGCAGAATCTCGTTTCCAATGCGATCAAATATACCGTCACCGGCAGGATCGTCGTCGGTGTGCGGCCACGCGGCGGCGAGGCCTGGATCGAGGTCCATGATACCGGCATCGGCATTCCCGCCTCGAAGTTCAAGACCGTGTTCAAGGAGTTTTCGCGGCTCGACGAGGGCGCGAAGACGGCGGCAGGCCTGGGGCTCGGGCTCTCGATCGTCGACCGCATTGCCCGTGTGCTCTCCCACAAGGTCGAGCTGCAGTCGACGCCTGGCAAGGGCACGCTGTTGCGGGTGCGGCTCACGCGCGACCTCTCCGGCACCGTGCCGGTGGCGTTGGAAACACGGGCGGCCGCAAGCGGCATCGACCGCCGGCTGGATGGGCTCCATGTGCTCTGCATCGACAATGACGAGACGATCCTGGACGGCATGAAGACGCTGCTCGAGGGCTGGAGGTGCCGGATCACTCTGGCAAAGGACTTGGGCGACATCGCCGAAATCGCCCGACCGGATATCGTCATCGCCGACTATCATCTCGACACCGGCACCGGCATTGACGCCGTCGGTGGGTTGCGCGGTCGCTTCGGCCCTATTCCGGCCGTGTTGATCACTGCGGACCGCACGGCCGAGGTCCGTGCCAGCGCCGAACGCGAAGGCATGGTGCTGCTCAACAAACCGGTCAAGCCGGCAGCACTCCGGGCCGCGCTCAACCGATTGTCAACAGCTGGAAAGGCGGCGGCCGAATAGCGGGCTTTTCAAGCGGCAGAGAATCCGCGAAAATAGCGCCATGCAAATCAAGCTGCTTTCCGAAACCCTGGTCAATCAGATCGCCGCCGGCGAGGTCATCGAACGGCCGGCGAGTGCGGCCAAGGAATTGATCGAGAATGCCATCGACGCCGGCGCCAGCCGCATCGAGATCGCCACTGCCGGTGGCGGCAAGGCGCTGCTCAGGGTGGTCGACAATGGGTCGGGCATGGCGCCCGACGATCTCGATATGGCCGTGCGCCGGCACTGCACCTCCAAGCTCGACAAAGGGCTCGATGAAATCCGCACGCTCGGCTTCCGCGGCGAGGCGCTGCCCTCGATCGGGTCGGTGGCCAAGCTCTCGATCACCAGCAGGCTTAGAGACGCATCGGAAGGCGCGGAGATCGAGGTGATCGGCGGCCGCGCCTCGGGTGTCCGGCCGCGGGCGGCCAATGCCGGCACGATTGTCGAAGTGCGGGACCTGTTCTTCGCCACACCGGCGCGGCTGAAATTTTTGAAGACCGAAAAGGCGGAAGCCGGCGCAATCACCGAAATTGTGCGGCGCATGGCGATTGCCTTCCCGCATGTCCGCTTCACGCTGTCGGGCAGCGATCGGGCGACGCTGGACTTCGCCGCCACCGGCGACGATCGCCTCGCCCGCATCGCCCAGGTGATCGGCAAGGATTTCGAAGACAATGCGATAGCACTCGATGCCGAGCGTGAGGACGTGCGGCTCACCGGCTTTGCCGGCATTCCCGTCTTCAATCGTGGCAATGCGGCGCACCAGTTCGCCTTCGTCAATGGCCGTCCGGTGAGCGACAAGCTGATCGTCTCGGCAATCCGCGGCGCCTATGCCGAGACGGTGCCCAGCGGGCGCTATCCGGTGGCGGTGCTCGACATCGCGCTCGACCCGGCACTGGTCGATGTCAACGTGCATCCGGCCAAGTCCGACGTGCGCTTCCGCGATCCCGGCCTGGTGCGCGGCCTGATCGTCGGCGCCATCCGCGAGGCGCTGACGCGCGACGGCGACCGTTCGTCGACGACGGCGGCGCGGGCGATGACGGCAGCTTTCCGTCCCGGTTTCCGGCCGCAGCCGGCGCAGAACTGGACGCCATCCGCTTCGCCCTTCCGGCCGCTTACATCCGCACCGCAAACCGGCTTGGGCGAACCGCCGCAGGCAAGCTTCGACGTGATCGCCACGCCGTCGGCCCGTGCGGACGCGGCCCCGGCGCCCGCGCCGGAAGTCCGCATCGCCGAGGTCTTCACCCATCCGCTGGGTGCTGCACGCGCGCAGGTGCATGAGAACTACATCATCGCCCAGACCGAGGACGGCATGGTGATCGTCGACCAGCATGCCGCGCACGAGCGGCTGGTGTTCGAAGACATGCGCAAGGCCCTGGCCGCCGAGGAGGTGCCGTCGCAGGCGCTGCTTATCCCGGAAGTCGTCGACCTGCCCGAGGAGGATTGCGACCGGCTGATGGAGCATGGCGAAGCCCTCGCCCGGCTCGGCCTGCACTACGAGCGCTTCGGTCCCGGCGCCATCCTGGTGCGCGAGACGCCGGCTATGCTGGGCGAGGTCGATGCGCCGGCACTGATCAAGGAGCTCGCCGACGAGATCGGTGAATGGGACACATCGGCCAGCCTGCACGCACGGCTCGAACATGTCGCGGCCACCATGGCCTGCCATGGCTCGGTACGCTCCGGCCGGCGGTTGAGAGTCGAGGAGATGAACGCGCTGCTCCGGCAGATGGAGGCGACGCCAGGCTCCGGCCAGTGCAATCACGGCCGCCCGACCTTTATCAAGCTGAAGCTTTCGGACATCGAGCGGCTGTTCGGGCGAAGCTAGAGCCAGAAATGCCTTGGAAACCACAAGCGTGCGCTGATTTGCAATCTCAACATCACGGCTGTATATCGCGTTGAACGTATTAGAGGATCTTTGGAATGATGAACCGGTTTGAAGGCAGCGGCAGCCGCGAAGCGAAAATCCGCTATCTTGACGGTGATTTCCAGATTCTGCTCCCCGGCGGCTATGTGATTTGCGCCATAACCGGCAAGCAGATTCCGATCGACGAGCTCAAATATTGGAGTGTCGACCGGCAGGAACCCTACGCAGATTGTGGCGCCTCGCTGGAGGCGGACAAGAGGGCCGGCGTGCTGCCGACGCAGAAGTAAGATTCAGCCGGCGTCCTCGGTCATAGGTTTGAAATGAATGCGCAGCTTGTGGCCGGTCGCTTGTGCATAGCGTTCAAGTGTGCGGGTCGAGGGCTTTGTCCGACCGCTTTCGAGACGCGAAACCGCGCTTTCCGTTGTACCCATCCGACTGGCGATTTCGGCCTGTGACAGGTGAGACCGCGCGCGAGCTTTGATCATTTCCTTGATCAAGGCAAATTCATCTTCGAGCGCATCGTAAGCCGCCCGGTATTCAGGGTCCTCTGCCATATGCTTGGCATGCAGGTCTTCGGCGCGGATCGTTTTCATTCGATTTCCTTCGGCGGCGTCTTCTGCGTCTTCTTGATAAAAATCCGAACGATCACGATGCGCTGTCCTTTGACAGCAATATAGATTGCCCTGGCAATTCCGTCTTTGCCCGTGATCCGCAGTTCCCACAGCTTGTCGCCAAGCGGCTTCACCCAATCGCGCGGCAAGCCGAACAGACCGTCTTCCCGGATCACATCTGCCATCCGTCCAAGCCTGCATGTCGGCCGGCAACTTGGCTTCTTCTTCAACGGCGCTGGGAAGATATTGAACGATCCACATACAAACCTTAGCAAAAATGTTAAGTTTCGTCGAGCGTTTTCGTATTGGGGACGCTAGCTGCCCTTCCGCGCCCCTCGCTTCCGCGCCGCCGCGATCGCCTGATCGATGATCAGCCCGGGCGTTGCGCGCGAGTCGAAGGCCATCTCCACCTCGATCACCTTCGCCTTATCGAGGAGCTCGGCGGCGTGGCCATGATGGCCGATCAGGCGGACCGCGTCCTTGGCGGTGGTGACGATGTCGAGGCTTTCGCGCTCGGCTGTGGCGAGTATGTCGGCGATCTCGTCCTCGCTCAGATGCTGGTGGTCGCCGAAAGGGCGGCTTATGGCGATGATGCCGCCAAGCTCTTCCACCGTACGGAAGAATTTTTGCGGATCGGCGATACCGGCGAAGGCCAATACCTTGCGATCCCGAATTTCCGGTGCGCCGACGGGGCGGATCGCGGCCTCGAGCACCGGCTTGCCGGAGCGGGCGGCGAGGCGGATGAAGGGATCGGCGGCATTGCCCCGGCCAACCTTGAGCAGGGCGGTGGCGAATTTGAGCTGCAATGCCGTGGGGGCGCGCACCGGTCCAGCGGGGACGATATGGCCGTTGCCGATGCCGCGCATGGTGTCGATCACCATCAGCGCATAATCGAAATGCAGCCTGGCGCTCTGGAAGCCATCATCCATGATGATCAGGTCACAGCTCTCGTTGACCAAGCGCTGCGCGCCTTCGACGCGTTTGCGGGAGATGACGGTGAGCGCCTCACGAGCGATCAATAGCGGCTCGTCGCCGACATCCATGGCGCGATGATGCGAGGGGTCGACAATGATGGTGCGATCCATGCTGCCGCCATAGCCGCGGCTCAGCACGCCGGCCTTCAGGCCCTTGGACTTGGCGGCCTTCGCCAGCGCGATGACGGTCGGCGTCTTGCCGGCGCCGCCGACGGTGAAATTGCCGACGCAGATCACCGGAACCGGCATTTGCAGCCGCTTTGCCCGTTTCATGTTGCGGCTGGCAACCGCGGCATAGATCCATGACACCGGCGTCAGGAACCAGGCCTGCAAACCTGCTTTTTCCCACCAGAAGGGTGGTGCTTCCGAAACCATCCGCCGCGCCTCGCCGCCTCGCGAAGTCCCTTGACCAACTTTTAACGATATTGCGGGGGCACAGAACGCGAAAAGCTTAGACAAAGCAAGTGCTTTGGCAATCTATGCTTTATTCCGCAGCCTTTGCCGCCAGTCGATCGAGCAGGGCTTCGAGATCATCTATGCTGCCGAGCACATAATCGGCGTCCGGCGCCAGCGCTTCTTCGCCGCTGGTGCCGGTCAGCACGCCGATGGCAAGCCCCGCTTTGGCATTGCGCGCCATGTGCAGGTCGTGGGTGTTGTCGCCGACCATGGCGATCTCGGCGAGATCGATGCCCTGGCTCGCGGCGAAACCATCGATCATGCCCGGATTGGGCTTGACGCCGTGGCCGCTGTCATAGCCGGCGATATAGTCGAGATAGGGCATGATGCCGACGCGGTCGGCGATGGCGCGGATCGAGGCCTCGTTGTCGGAGGAGGCTATGCCGAGGCGCAGGCCTCGTCCTTTCAGCCGCTCGAAAAGCACCGGCAAATCGGTAACGGGCACGGCATTGGCCGCACCCTCGACATAGAGGCGGTCGAGATGCGTGGTCAGTTCCTCGGGCTCGAAAGGCGCACCGGCATTGGACATGGCCAGCGCGATTTCGCTCGGCGCGGCAGCGGCGAACAGGCTGCCGGAAGACACCTTGCCGGTGAGCGGATCCATGCCGCAGATAATCATCAGCCGGTCGGCCAGGAATTCGTCGCCAGCAGCGGCGAACAGCGAGGCGCGGCGGTTGACCGGCTCCCAGCTCTTGTCGAAATCGAGAAGCGTGCCGTCCTTATCAAACAGGATGCCGGTGATCTTCATGGAGCTCCTACGCGCCGTTGGTGCCGTTGCGCGGCATCAGCCGCGCTTTCATGGTGAGGGGATTGATATAGGGTTCGAGGCCACGCACCGTCGCGGTCAATGCGCCGCGCATCTGGTGGACGGTCTGCAGGCCAGCATCGATCATCTGGTAACGGGCCGGCTCGTTGGTGAGCAGGAAGTAGACGCCCTTGGCCAGCATTTCGGCATCGCGGACCATGCGGGCCGAGCCGTTGCGGGCGAGCATCTGGTAGCTCTCGCGGAAATTGCCGACATGGCCGCCGGAGAGGATGGCGCAACCCATCATCGCCGGCTCCAGCGGGTTCTGTCCACCCTCGGCGGTCAGCGAACGTCCGACGAAGGCGACCTCGGTGAGCGTGAGGTAAAGGCTCATCTCGCCGATCGTGTCGCCGAGATAGACGTCCGTATCGGCAGCGATGGAATCGTTGCGGCTGCGGCGGGCAACCTTCAACCCGTCTTCGACGAGCATTTCCTCGATCTCGCCGGCGCGTTCCGGATGGCGCGGCACGATGATCGACAAGAGATCGAGCCGGCCCTTGAGCGCCTTCTGCACTTGTGCGGCGGCCTTCTCCTCACCGTCGAAAGTCGAGATCGCCGCCCAGGTCAGGCGGTCGCCGATCTGCTGCTTGAGGCGATTGAGGGCGAAGGGATCGGGATCTGCCATGCCGCTGTCGGCTTTGAGATTGCCCGAGACCAGCACCGGCAGGGCGCCGAGTTCCTGGAAGCGGGCGGAATCGAGTTCCGATTGCGCGATCACCAGCGCCAGGTTCTCGAACAGCGCCGAGGCGATATTGCTTGCCATCGACCAGCGGCGGAACGAGCGGTCCGACATGCGCGCATTGACGAGCACTTGCGGGATATGCCGGTGGCCGAGTTCCACAATGGTGGTCGGCCAGATCTCGGATTCGGCAAACAAAGCCAGGTCCGGCTGCCAGTATTCGAGGAACCGGCGCACGACCGGCCGGAGGTCGAGCGGCACATATTGGTGGATGACCTCTCCTTCGAGACGGGAATGGGCGACGGCGGCAGAGGTCACGGTGCCGGTGGTCAGCAGCACGGTGATGCCACGGCGCGACACTTCCTTAATCAGCGGCACCATGGCATTAGTTTCGCCGACGCTTGCCGCATGCACCCAGACGAGCGGCCCCTCGGGGCGGGCGGCGCTGGGATAGCCATAGCGTTCGGATTTGCGCGCCCTGTCCTCCTTGCCGCGCGCCGTGCGCCAGGCAACGAACGTGCTGATCACCGGATAGGCGACGACACCGCCCCAGCGATAGAGGGAGAGCGCCAGGCGCGCGCGCCAGTTACTCATGACCCCTGCTCCTTGATCCGTGTCGCGTACGGCACGGCGATCACGCCAACGCCGTCACGTCGGGTTCGAGCAGCTTGTGCATATGGACGATGAAATAGCGCATATGGGCATTATCGACCGTCTGCTGCGCCTTGCTCTTCCAGGCGGTGAGCGCTGCGGCATAGCTCGGATAGATGCCAACAATGTCGAGCTTTTCGAGATCACGGAATTCGGTGCCGCCGAGCTTGACGAGCTCGCCGCCGAAGACGAGATGCAGGAGCTGCCTGGGTGCTGTGTTCTCAGTCATTGTTCTTGCCTTCAATATAGCTATCGGCGCCGTTATGGGCATGGAATTGCGGCAATCTCGCGCAAAGGTCAATGGGTTGGGCGAGCTCAAGGCCGAGAAGTGGGGGAAAAGTGAGGGTTTGAACCGGACGGGCCGATCCTCCGCGATGCAATCGGCTCGCTCCACGCAATCCAGACGGGTCGGCGCGTCGGCGGAGACGGTCAAGGACCACTTCGCCGATGGGCGGTTTCGCCGGTGAATTACAGAAAAGAGCGCCCGTCGGCCTCGCGGGACGGAGGCAGCTGTTCCCAGTGCGGGCCGAAATTTGGTATATTAATTCTATAAAAAATATGTATTTATGAAATCCTCTTTGTCATTCGTCGCCACAACGGCCGACGCTTGAACTCAGGGGAGTGAAACCATGCGCTTTAAGGCAATTCTCGGAGCTTTCGGACTGATCGCCTCCGTCCTGACCGCCGCCCATGCAGATGACACCAAGAAAGTTGTCATCGCCTATCAGACCGGCGCCGTGCCCTATCTGGTCGGTATCGCCAATGGTGAACTGGCCAAGAAGACGGGCTGGGACATTGAATTTCGCCGCTTCAATTCCGGCGCCGATATCTTTGCCGCGATCGCGTCGGGCGACGTGCAGCTCGGCGACGTCGGGTCGAGCCCCTATGCGGCTTCAGTGAGCCGCGATCTCGATGTCAAGGGCATCTACGTCACTGCCGGCGCTGGCGACAGCGAAGGACTGGTCGTGCGCAAGGAGATCAATTCGGCTGCCGATCTGAAGGGCAAGAAGTTCTCCGCAGCACCCGTCTCCACCGATCACTACCAGCTGCTCGCCTATCTCAAGCAGCAGGGCCTGACGGAAAAAGACGCCCAGGTGATCGCCATGCCGCAGCCGCAGATCGTCGCGGCCTGGAAGCGCGGCGACATCGATGGCGCCTTCGTCTGGGATCCGGCGCTGTCTGAACTGAAGAAAGATGGCAAGGTGCTGATCACCTCCGGCGAAGTGTCGAAGCGCGGCGCACCGGTGTTCAGCGCGCTGGTCGTCACCGGTGACTTCGCCAAGAAGAACCCCGAATTCCTCACCAAATATGTCAGCCTGATCGACAGCTACTATGTCGATTTCAGCAAGAACCCCAACAATTGGGGTCCGAGCTCGGACAATATCAAGCTGATCGCCAAGCTGCAGGGCGGCACGCCCGAGGAAAACTACGGCTGGCTGAAGACCACTGTCGTCATCCCTCTTCAAGACCAGGTCACTGACGCCTGGCTCGGTGGCGGCGATAACGGCAACGTCGCCAAGACGCTGAAGGCCACGGCGCATTTCCTCAAGGATCAGCACAAGATCACCGCGGTCAAGGACAGCTACGCCGCATTCGTCGATCCCCAATTCGCCAAGGCGGCGCTCGCTTCCAACTAAGACCTGAACGATGACAGCGGCGGCTCCACGACAGGGGCCGCCGCGCATTCAAAAGGACAAGGCCTATGCTTTCGATACGCAACGCCACCATGACATTCGACGCTGCCGACAGCTCGACCGTTCACGCGCTGGACAATGTTTCCTTCGACATTCCGCCGGATTCGATCGTCGTCGCTCTCGGGGCCTCGGGCTGCGGAAAGTCGACGCTGCTCAATGCCATTGCCGGCTTCCAGCCTTTGACCGAAGGCCAGATCCTGATCGATGGCGTTCCCGTGGACCGGCCGGGTGGCGACCGCGGCGTCGTGTTCCAGAAAGACACGCTGCTGCCATGGGCCAACGTCATCGATAATGTCGCGCTGGGCTTGAAATATCGGGGTATTCCCAAGAGCGAGCGGCATCGCCAGGCGCGCGAATTGCTGAATCTCGTCGGGCTCGCCGATTTCGAGAACAAGCCTCCCTACGAACTCTCCGGCGGCATGCGCCAGCGGGTCGGCATTGCCCGCGCGCTCGCCACCGATCCGAAGATTCTGCTGATGGACGAACCCTTCGGGGCGCTCGACAGCCTGACCCGTGAAACCATGCAGCAGCTGCTCGCCTCGATCTGGGCGCAGACGAAGAAGCAGGTGTTTTTCATCACCCATTCGATCGARGAAGCGCTGACGCTCGGCACCCATATCCTGGTCATGTCGCCGCGGCCGGGCCGGATCGTCGCCCGCTATGAAGCAGATTTCGTCCGTCAATTTGCCACGAGCGGCGATATCGGTCCAATCCAGGCCGATCCGCGTTTCGTCGCGCTTCGCGAAGAAATCCGATCGCTGATCCACAGAACCGACAGCCGGCACGTGCTGCAAGCGGCCGCCTGACCCATTCTCATCGCCACTTACGAGGATATCGAAATGAGCGCAGTGATCGACTCCGCAGTGCCCATCACCGAAAAGAAATCGGAGCGGGTACGGACGCCACGTGCGGCCGGCAAGATTGGCGGCACATTCACCATCAGTTCCGCGACGCTGCTCGGACTGATCGGGCTCTGGCTGGTGGCGACGCATTTCCGCCTCGCATCGCCGCTCTTCCTGCCGTCGCCCGCGGAGGTGGCCACGCAGTTCGTCGCCGTTGCCAATGACGGCTACGCCAATGGGACGCTTCTCGAACATATCCTCGCCAGCCTCGGCCGGGTCGGCGTTTCGCTCGCTTTCGGCATCGGCTTCGGTATTCCGCTGGGCCTGCTGATGGGCATCAACCGCTGGGCCAAGGGTATCCTGAGCGTCCCGATCGATATCTACTGGGGCCTGCCGCCGCTTGCCTACCTGCCTTTGCTGATCATCTGGCTCGGCATTGGTGAGGCATCGAAGATCTTGCTTCTCAGCCTCTCGGCCTTCGCGCCGATCTGTTTTGCCGCGCAGGCGGGCGTGCGCTCGGTGCCGCAGGAGAGGATCAACGCCGCTCGCTCGCTCGGCGCCAATACGATGCAGATTTTCACCTCGATCGTCCTGCCCTCGGCATTGCCGGAAATCCTGACCGGCGTCCGCATCGCCATCGGCGCGACGCTGTCGACGCTGGTCGCCGCCGAACTGATCGCCGCGCAGTCCGGCGTCGGCTACATGATCATGTCCGCCGCCAACTTCCTCGCCACCGACGTCGTCTTCGTCGGCCTGATCATCATCGCAGTCTTCGCCTTCGCCTTTACCGCAGGAATGCGCTGGCTGGAGCACCGGCTGGTGCCCTGGAAGGGCAAGCTTTAATCGGATGGGAGGTTAATCATGAGCGCTTCGCACAAACCCCTGGACATGTACTGGTATCTGCCGACGCATGGCGACGGACCGTATATCGGCAGCGAGGAGCGTTATCGTGCGCCGAGTTTCGGCTATATGCGCGACATCGCGCAGGCCTGCGACCGCCTCGGCTTCAAGGGCGTGCTGCTGCCGACGGGCAGCTCGTGCGAGGATGCCTGGGTTACGGCCTCGGCGCTCATTCCGCTCACCGAACGTCTGCGTTTCCTGGTGGCTCTGCGTCCCGGAAGCGCCACGCCCGCCATGTTTGCCCGCCATGCCGCGGCCATGGATCGGATATCCAACGGACGGGCGCTGTTCAATGTCGTCACCGGCGCCGATCCCACCGATCTTGCCGGAGACGGCAACAAGCTCGGACACAGCGAGCGCTATGAGCAGACCGACGAGTTCCTGACGATCTGGCGACGCATCCTGTCGGGCGAGGACCCGGATTTCGAGGGCAAGTACCTGTCGTCGCACGGCAAGGGGCTTTCCTTCCCGCCGGTGCAAGGCCCCTACCCGCCGATCTGGTTCGGCGGATCGTCCGATGCGGGCATTGACGTAGCCGCCAAGCATGCCGACGTTTATCTAAGCTGGGGAGAGCCGGTCGACCAGCTCGGCGAAAAGCTCAACCGCGTCCGCGAGCGCGCGCTTGCGTATGGCCGCAGGATCAGGTTCGGCCTGCGCATCCACATCATCGTGCGCGAAACGGAAGAAAAAGCCTGGGCTGCCGCCGACGATCTCATCAGCCGGGTGACGGACGAGCAGATTGCCGCGGCGCAGAACCAGTTCCAGAACGTGTCGCAATCCGTTGGCCAGAAGCGCATGTCGGCGCTGCACCAGGGGCGGCGTGATCAGCTGGTCATCGCGCCGAACCTATGGGCAGGTCTTGGCCTCGTTCGCGGCGGCGCCGGAACCGCTCTGGTGGGCAGCCCCGAAAACGTCGCCGCGCGGCTCCGAGAATATCAGGCGATCGGCATCGAGACGATCATCACCTCCGGATATCCACATTTGGAAGGGGCGTTCAGCGTGGCGGAATTGCTCTTCCCGGTGTTAGGAATTGCCGGCGAGGAGAYGCACAGCCTCAGGGCGGAGAACCAAACCTTGGAAAGCGGTCTGAAACCACGGCGCATCGCGTGAAGGGAGCGGCGCGTAGGGCGCTGATTTCTCGATCCACGACGAAGTTTCATGATGCCCATGCGGGTTTAGTCGCCATGCGAGTGTTTGGCGAGCCTTGTCTGTGGTGGCACATTCATCGGCTTCAAACAGCGCAAACGTCCGCCGGCGAATCGCGTGTATTGCGCCCTACACTCCCACCCCAGCCAACGCTCCCGACACTCGCGCATGCACTGCATCGCTCGCAGCGATCAGCACATCGTGCGTTGGAGATTTCGCATTGTATCTCGGCGCCCGACCTGTCGTGTCGGTCAATTTTCCGCCGGCGTTCCGGAGAATCAGATCCGCTGCCGCCAAGTCCCAATCGTGGGAATTCGGCATCACCAGCGTCGCGTCCATCCGTCCATCGGCGATCATTGCCAGCCGATAGGCCAATGACGGGATGCGGCTGAGGCGATCGATGGCATCGCGGGTTTCAGGCGCCAGCCGGTTGATCATCTGGTCGGCGGCGCTGAGGCGGAAGCGGCCGGTCGGAGCGGGGTCGGCAACGCGGATAGGCATGCTGTTCTTCTTCACCATGCCGTCGGCGGTGGCGATGTAGAGTTCGTCGAGCGAAGGGGCATAGAGGACGCCGGCGATGGGGGCGCCGTCTTCGGTCACGGCGGCGCTGACGCACCACGTGTCCTTGCCGGCCATGAAAGCGCGGGTGCCGTCGATCGGGTCGATGATGAAGACGCGGGTATGCGTCAGGCGTGCTGGGTCGTCCTCGTTTTCCTCCGACAGCCAGCCGTAGTCCGGATAGGCGTTGAGCAGGCGCTCGCGCAGAATATCGTTGGCGGCGTGGTCGGCGGCGGTGACCGGCGAGGTGCCGCCGTTTTTCCAGAACACTTCGACATCGTTGCGGAAGAAGCGCATCGCCTCACGACCAGCCATAAGCGACGCCTCGACGAGGACGTCGAGCACCGCGGCATGGTCATCGGATGCGGTCGTCATAGATGTCACTTGCCCGCCAGCGTCATATTCTCGATCAGGATCGTCGGCGCTGCGGTTCCATATTTACGGTCGATGTCGTTGGCCGGCACCATCGATAGGAACATGTCCTTGAGATTGGAGGCAATCGTTACTTCCGAGACCGGATAGGTCAGCTCGCCATTCTCGATCCAGAAGCCGGTGGCGCCACGCGAATATTCGCCGGTGATCATGTTGACACCATGGCCGATCATCTCGGTGACGTAAAAGCCGTTCTTCACCGACTTGATCAGATCCTCGGGTGCGATGTCGCCCGGCTCCAGCGCCAGATTGGTGGAGGTCGGCGACACGGCGGTGCCGCCGCGGGCGCCGCGGCCATTGGTCTTGAGGCCGAGTTCGCGGGCGGCGGAGGTGGCAAGGAACCAGTGCTTCAGTACGCCATCCTCGACCATCAGCAGGCGCTCACCCTTGACACCCTCGCCGTCGAAGGGGCGCGAGGCGGGGCCGTTGACGATGAGCGGATCGTCGCTGATCGTCAGGCCGGCGCGCAGGATCTGCTTGCCCATCATCTCCTGCAGGAAGGAGGTCTTGCGGGCGATGGCCGCACCGTTGATAGCGCCGGCGATGTGCGAAACCAGACCGCGGGCGACGCGCGGATCATAGATGACGGTGAGGCCGGAACCGGTGTCGGCCTTGCGCGGATTGAGGCGCTTGACGACGCGCTCACCGGCGCGGCGGCCGATCACATCGGCGGGTTCGAGTTCGGCGAAATGCAGGCGGGAATCGCCGTCATAGTCGCGCTCCATCTTCGTGCCTTCGCCGGCGATGACGCTGACGCCGTGGCCAAACCTGGTCGCCATGTAGCTGCCGGAAAAGCCGTCCGAGGTGACCAGGACAAGACCGCCTATGGAGGCGGAGGCGCCGGCACCGGAGGAATTGGTAACGCCGCTGACGGCCAAAGCCGCAGCTTCGGCTGCGAGCGCGGCATCTGTCAATTCGGCGGAGGAAACATCGGTCGGGTCGAAAAGATCGAGATCTGGATGATCATGCGAAAGATCGGCTGGATCGGCGAGGCAGGCGAAAGGGTCTTCCGGCGAGGCCTTGGCCATGGCGACGGCGCGTTCGGCGAGCGTCTTCATGTCGAAGCCGGGATTGGCCGAGACGCTGGCGACTTTCTTGCCGATGAAGACACGCAGCGAGAAATCGTCGCTTTCCGAGGACTCAGTCCCCTCGACCTTGCCCAACCTGATGGAGACGGAGCGCGAATGCGAACGCACGACCACCGCGTCCGCCGCGGTGGCGCCGGCTTTGACGGCGAGATCGACCAGTTCGGAGGCGCGGGAGAGAAGTGACGAGGAATCAATGGGCTCGGACATGGGAGACCTTTCTGCTGGACTTCATTTATTGTGCGCTTGCAAAATCATCAAGGGTCGCACTAACTAAGTTTGAATTTCGATCAGCCTCAGGAAAAGCATGTCGCAGCCTCACGCCCTGTTCAGCGAAGCCATTCTGCTCCTGGGCGGAGCAGTCGTTTCTGCGCCTTTGTTCAAGCGGCTCGGATTGGGCACGGTGCTGGGATATCTCGCCGCCGGCGTGGTGATCGGGCCTATCGCCAAACTGATCACCGGTGGCGGCGAGATCCTGTCGGTTGCCGAACTCGGCGTTGTCTTCCTGCTGTTCATCATCGGCCTGGAGCTGAAGCCGGCGAGACTCTGGCAGATGCGGCGGGATATTTTCGTGCTCGGGGCGGCGCAGGTGGTTGTGTCCGGCGGCGTGCTGTCGCTGATCGCCTGGCTTTCCGGCATGATCACCTGGCAGGGCGCGATCGTCGCCGGCTATGGACTATCGCTGTCATCAACGGCGTTTGCACTGCCGATCATGGAAGAGCGCGGCGTGCTCAACACACCGGGCGGCCAGCGGGCTTTCGCCATCCTGCTGTTCCAGGACCTGGCGATCGTGCCGCTGCTCGCGGTCGTCGCCTTCCTCGGTCCGGATGGCGAGCAGGGCGGTGGTTTCAGCTTCCAGGGCGCGGGCATCGCCATCGCCGCCATTGCCGCCTTGATCCTCGCCGGCAAATATCTGCTGACGCCCCTGTTCGCCATCATTGGTCGCACCGGCGCCCGCGAAGCGATGATCGCCGCCGCCCTATTCGTCGTGCTGGGTGCCGCGACACTGATGGAGCTTGCCGGGTTGTCGATGGCGATGGGCGCCTTCATCGCCGGCCTGATGCTGGCCGAATCCTCGTTCCGGCATGAGCTGGAAGCGGATATCGAGCCGTTCCGCGGCGTGCTGCTCGGCCTGTTCTTCATGGCAGTCGGGCTGTCGCTGCAACTGGATGTCATCCTCAAGAATTGGCCGATCATCGTCATCGCCGTGCCGCTGGTCATGGCGGCCAAAGCGCTGGTCATCTACGGTCTGACGCGGCTTGCGGGGTCGCCGCACAACAGCGCCCTGAAGATCGGTTTTCTCCTGGCGCAGGGCGGCGAATTCGGCTTCGTGCTGTTCACCACCGCGGCCAGCGCCATGGTCTTTTCCACGACCACATCCTCGCTGTTGATTGCCATCGTCACGGTGACGATGGCTCTGACGCCGCTGGTCGCCAACATTCCCAAGCTGTTCATCGTGCCGGAAAAGGCCGAGCAGCTGGACGAAGATTTCGATGGCGCCGGCGCCGACGTGTTCATGATCGGCTTTTCACGCTTCGGCCAGATCGCCGCGCAGATCCTGCTTGCCGGCGGCCGCAGCGTCACCATCATCGATCACACGGCCGACCGTATCCGCCAGGCCTCGACCTTCGGTTTCCGCATCTATTTCGGCGACGGCACACGCAAGGATGTGCTGGAGGCTGCCGGCATAAGGCAGGCCAAGATTGTCGCCGTCTGCACGCATACGCGCGAAACCACGGATCGCATTGTCGAACTCATCCAGTCCGAATATCCCAATGTCCGGATTTTCGCTCGCGCCTACGACCGCATCCATTCGCTGGAACTCAGAGCCAAGGGCGTCGAGTTTGAACTGCGCGAAACGCTGGAATCGGGGCTGCTGTTCGGGCAGAAAACGATCGAAGCACTCGGTGTTCCACCCGAAGACGCGATCGCCATCCGCGACGACATTCGTGAACGCGATGAAGCGCGGCTGCAATTGCAACAGGTGCAAGGCATCACCGCGGGCCGTGAATTCCTGCTCAACCAACCGGTCGTGCCGGAACCGTTGCTCAAACCTCGGCAGGAAGCGGCGGAATAGCCGGCTCAACCGCCGGTTTTTTGTCTTTCTGCAAGCAAATCATGCCAGATTAAATCAGAGTTAAGTTTCTGCTGCAATAAATCATACATCTTGAAATGATTGCGGAAACCGGCATTCGGTCTTCCTGCAGGCTCGAGTCGCAGGCTGGCGCGGCTCTGACGGGCCCGCCGGGTTTCGCTTCAGGCCGATGCCAGCATGCATCCAAGAGAATCGTGCCTGTGAAGGCAGGGAGCCGTAATGGGCGACGCAGCCTCCTTCGACGCCATCATGCAGTACAGTCTTCTGGAGGTCTTCTGCGAAGCCCTTGGCGCCGCCGTCTTCGTCACCGACAAGCTGGACGAAGTGAGCTTTGCCAGCGTCCGGCTCATGCATCATTTCCCGATCCGGGAAGCCCAATTCGCGCCCGGCACACGCGCCCGCGATCTCTATGGTGCGCTTTACGATGCCGGCTGCCGCTTCGGCTATTCCGGCGGCTTCAAGGACAAGAAACGCGAGGACTGGATCGCCGAGCGCGTCGCGTCGGCTTGGAGGGAGCGGGTGGATGCCATCGAGCCCTCCGGCCCGGATCGCTGGTTCCGCGTGATTAGCCGCCGCTTTTCGTCCGGTCTCGGCTTCACCATCATCCAGGATGTCACCGAGCACAAAAAGAAGGAACAGCAGTGGCGGACCGATCACGAGCGTGTGCGCATGACCGAGGAAATCCTCGACGCGCTGCCCGTCGCCATCGCCGTCAAGGACCGTAACCTCAACTTTGCCGCGGTCAACCGGCAATTCTGCAGGAATTTGAACGCAGCGCCGGATGCGATCCTGGGCTCGAGCGTCTGGGACATATTCGAACCGACCCTTGCCGGCTCGCTGGAGGAAGCCGACTGGCATCTGCTCGCCACCGGCGAGGACAGGGAATCGATCATCAAGCTTGATCGGCCCGAGGGGCAGTCGCAGACCGTCCTGCACCGCGCCCGCCGGATCGGCAAGGCAGGCAGCCACTACATCGCCATGAGTTTCGACGAGTTGCCGTTCGAAAAATTCGCCGGCTCGGGGAGTGCTGCGAACCCCGATCTCGTGCTTGCCTTCGGCGGCGAGGAAGGCATCGTCGCGACACAGGGCGACGGGCGCAATCTCATCGGTGATGCGGCACGACTGGAGAAGAGCCACAAGGTCGTTTATGTAAGTGCCGGCGCGGAGGAAGCCGACACCGTCCGGCGAGCGGCAGCGCACAATATCGAACTCTGTGTCATCCGCACCGAAACGGAATTCAGCGCCTTTCTCGCGGCCATCGTCGAAGCCGGCATCAAGATCGACCTGGTCGTGATCGAGCCGGGCAATGATTTCGCCTTTGCCGCGCTCGCAGCCAGATATGGCGTTCGCCACCGCACGCTGCCGCCCGGCACGGACGCCATGGAAAACATCATCGACGCCTTCGATCGCAAATCGCGGCCGGCCTCGGCGACCGTGCGCCAGTCGGCGCCGGTCGAACCCCGCGTCGAACCGCAAACCATCGAAGTGCTTGCGGTCGAGGACAATCCCGTTAACCGGCTCGTTATCGAACAGATATTGGAAAATCTCGGACTGGACTTTCTGGTGGTGAGTGAGGGCGAGAAGGCGATCGAGAAGATCGCCGAATTCAAGCCCAATATCGTGCTGGTCGACGTGACGCTGCCAGACATGGAGGTTTCCGAGTTCATCCCGAAGCTCAAGCTGCTGACAAAAGAAGCTTATGTCAAAATGCCGGTGATCGGCATGATATCGAGAGACAGCGCCGAACAGCGGCAGGCCTGCAAGCAGGCTGGGATGGCGGATGTCATCTCCAAACCCCTGAGCTCGGAGGCCGTGGATCGGATGCTCCGCAAACATTTGCTTCAGGATGTTGAGAGATCCGGCCAGATAGCGATGCCAGCAGCATAATCCTGATTTTTTCACGGGGACGTGCATTTTTTGACATGTGTCAGGGAAAACTCGTTGCCGGAAGAAAGGCAATTTTTAAGACTTTCGCGGCACTCTTTGGGATTGAGGGAAAAGCCAAACAGGGAATGCGGATATGACGCTAGCTGACGGGGGCACAACGGCAGCAAGTCAGAGCGAATTGCACGCCTTGGCGTTCACCGACCCGCTGACCGGGCTCGGCAACCGCCACCGGCTGAGGGATAAGGTTCGGCAGCTCATTGCGGACCGCTCCGCCGATCCCGCGCCTTTCACCATCGGTTTTGCCAATCTCGATGGATTCAAGCCGATCAACGACCTGTTCGGGCCGTCCTCGGGTGACCAGATTCTTTGCCAGGTGGCGCATCGGCTCAAGGCCTGCATACCCGACGGGGCTACCGTGGTCCGCTACGAAGGCGACGAATTCGCCTTCCTTTTGCCGCTCGTCTTCGAGCGCCGCAGCGCTGAAAAGATTGGCGCGATGCTCAAGGAAGTGCTGTCGGCGCCTTACGATCTGGGCGATCGCAATGTGCGCCTTTCCGCCTCGTTCGGCTTTGCCATCCATCCATTTGCCGGCGACGAATTCGAGGACCTGCTCAAGAGCGCCGAGACCGCGCTCTATCGTTCCAAGCGCCGCGGTCGCGGCCAGATCACCGTCTATTCGACTGAGATCGCCGAGCAGATGAAACGCTCCACGCAGCTCGAACAGGCCTTGCGCAACGCCATCATCGCCAATGACGTCGATGTGCATTTCCAGCCGATCGTCGACCTGCAGAATGATCGCGTCGTCGGTTTCGAGGCGCTGGCGCGCTGGATCGACAAGGATCTGGGTTTCGTCTCCCCGGCCGTGTTCGTGCCGCTGGCCGAAGAGCGCGGCTTTATCGACGCGCTGTCGGAGGCGCTGCTGCGCAAGGCGGCGGATGCCGCACTGTCCTGGCCGAAGGAACTGTTCCTGTCGTTCAACCTGTCCTCGGCGCAGCTGATGGACCCGTCGACGGCGTTCAACATTCTCGCCATCATCAACCGCACCGGGCTCGATCTCCGGCGGCTGGAACTCGAAATCACCGAGACGGCGATGATGACCGATCCGGACACGGCGCAGAAGATCGTCTCGGAGCTGCGTGCGGCGGGTGTCAGGATCGCTCTCGACGATTTCGGCACCGGCCAGTCGAGCTTGAGCCGCCTGCGCGACTTCAGCTTCGACAAGGTCAAGATCGACCGTTCCTTCGTCTGCCGTATCACCACCGATTCGGCCTCCGATCACATCGTCAAGGCGATCATCACCATGTGTCGCGGCCTCGAACTCGAAGTCGTCGCCGAGGGCATCGAGGATTTCACCGAGGCGCTGAGACTGAAGGCGCTGGGCTGCGGCATGGGCCAGGGCTATTTCTATGGCCGGCCGGTGGATGCCGAGGCAACACTCGATTATATCGCGCGGAAGTATATCGACGCCGACACGGCCGGCGAAATGAAGACTGCCTGATCGACAACCGCGATCAATCGCTGCGGGTTTCGAAATCCAACGTCGAGTGGCCGTGGCTGACATGACCTGAGGTCGAGCTGACGCCCATGTCGTAGCGGAGCTGGCCTTTTATCCGCGCGCAAGTGTGCGTGCCCGGAAGCTGGAAGAAACCGCTGCCATAGGCATCGCAGGCACTGACATTCTGCTCGCCGCCCAACTGGTTCGGGTCAGCGACGATCGCGTCCGTGGCGCGGGCGCCGGGCGCGATTGTCAGGGCGATCACTGCACCCAAAAGAACACGCTTGATGACCATATGACTCTCCGGGACCGGTCGACACTCGCATCTACATGCCGAAATGCGGCGAACTGACGGCAATTTCAAGGCGCTTGACGCCGACTATATCGGATGCGGCAAAATGCAGCGAGGGCACTGTTGACGCCGGTCCCTGCGATGCGCAAGTTTGCCGTGACAGAGGGATCGGCACATGTCTTCTTCCACCCATGCCGCCAGCAATGGCGGACATTCATCTCCCGTTGCGGCGCAACCGGCCGACATCCGACGTCTTTCCCTCGCAAGGCGGCGCCTCGGCGTGGTCCGCTTCGGCAGCCTGTTCGGCGCGGCAGTCACGGGCTTTTATTTCTTCTACAATCTGGCCTTGGCCGGGACGGATCCGATCTATCGGCTGCCGCTCCTGTTTGCGATCGAGATCGTCTTCTTCCTGCTTTTTCTCGCGGCAGCACTGATGGCGCGACGTTTGCGCAGGGTGAGCTCCTATTTCCTGTTGATCACCATCTGCCTGATCTGTGTGATCATGGCGGCGCTGTTCGGGCGATCGGGCGGAAGCCCGCTCTTCTTGCTGCTCCTCGGACCATTGTCAGCGCTAGTATTCGTGGTGAAGCGCCCCTACGGCATGTTGGCATGGTCGCTGTTGGCCACCGTATTGCACCTTGCATTGCAATTTCTCATCCCGGCCCAACCTCTGCCCCATAGCTTCGCCTTCGAGCAGATGCTCAATCCGTTTGCCGGCGACTTCGTCCTGACGCAGCCCGATATCAACTACATCATCAATATCTTAGCGATCGAGTTCGGGCTCGGGTGGTTTACTTATCTTGCAATGCATTGGGCGGGAGCTGCGGAAGAGGCATTGCTGCGTGAATATGCGCGTTCCGAACTCTTGCTGAAGAATCTGTTGCCCACGAGCATCGCCAACCGGCTGAAAGAAAATCCAGGCACCGTGATTGCGGAACAATTCGATTCGATCAGCATCCTCTTCGCCGATGTCGTCAACTTCACTCCGGCCTCCGCGCTGCGCAGGCCGGAGGAGATCGTCGGCTTTCTGGGCCGCCTGTTCGGACAATTCGACATACTCGCCGAAAAGCACGGACTGGAAAAGATCAAGACGATCGGTGATTGCTATATGGTGGCCGGCGGCATGCCGGAAAGGTCGGACGGCCATGCACAATCGATGGCCGATATGGCGCTGGAGATGATCGAGGTTTCCGAGCAGCTGATGGCCGATTTCGACGAGCAATTGTCGATCCGCATCGGTCTGCATGTCGGCCCGGCCACGGCCGGCGTCATCGGCCATAACAAGCCTTATTACGACGTCTGGGGTGACACGATCAACATCGGGTCCCGGATGGAAAGTTTTGGCGTGCCGGGGCGAATCCAGATCACGCCGGAGGTGCGCGACATTCTGGGGGCGAATTACAATTTCGAACATCGCGGCGAGGTCGAGATCAAGGGCAAGGGGCCGATGAACCTTTACTTCCTGGTGGGCAAATCACAGGCCGCCGAGTAGCCGGTCGCTGTAGAACAGTTCATCGCGGCCGGCGCCTTGCACCAGAAGCCAATCTCTCACTTTGCGGGCGGGGCCGCTCAATTCCCGCGATTTGGGCCAAACGACGTAAAAGGCCGCACCCGTCTTCAGCACGTGGTTGCCGACCGGAACCAGTGTGCCGGATTTGACCTGCGCGTCGATCAGGTGCTGCCAGCCGAGCGCAATCCCCTCCCCCGACAGCACGGCCTGGATCACCAGCACATAGTCATTGATGATCAACGGCCGGTATGGTTGCCGAAAGGGTATGCCGGCGCTTTCGAACCATTCCTTCCAGTCGCAGGCCTCGCGCACCGGCTCCTCCAGGTGAATGAGCCTGAGATCGGTCATCTGCAAAAGCGACGGAGGCCCGCCAAGCGCCTCGACAAAGGCGGGGCTCGCCACCGCATTGACCACTTCCGGCGCCAACAAAGCCGCGTGATATTGCGGCCATTCGGATGGATCGCCGCCACGAATGCCGAGCGGGATCGCCTCTTCCTCAAGGTCGAGATCACGGACCGACGTTTGGATGCGAAGATCGATATCGGGCAGGTCTTCGCGCAATTGGGTGATGCGCGGCAGCATCCACATCGAGGCGAAGGCGGTCGAGGCGGCGAGCGTCACATTGGTTTCACGGCCCTTGGCGCGGATCGCTTCCGCCGATTTCTGGATACGCGCCAGTCCGGCGGAGACGTCGGCATGGAAGCGGGCACCGGCCTCCGTCAGTTCGACATTGCGGTGGCTGCGATGAAAAAGCGGAACGCCGAGTTGGTCCTCCATCGCCCGGACAGCATAGGAAACGGCAGCCTGCGTCATGCCGAGTTCCTCGGCGGCGCGGGTGAAATTCTCGTGTCGGCCGGCGGCTTCGAAGACGACCAGAGACGAGGCGGAGGGCAGCAGGCGTTTCAGGCTTAGCATAAGCTCACCTTATAGCTTCCCTCAAAAAATATGAAGGATACATTTGCAAATTTCGTCGCTAGTCTTCCTCCAGCAACAAGGGAGTTTATGCCATGTCCGTCGCCGCCGAAGAATCCGTCCAGGAACCCAAAACCCGGCGTGAACGCGGCAAGCGCCGCGACCCCGCAGCCAAGCCGCTCGGCGTGCCCTATATCGTCAGAGGCATTCCCACCTATGACATCCTTGGCGAGGAAGCGTTGCAGCGGATCGAGCGAACCGGCGAGCGCATCCTGGCGGAAATCGGCATCGAATTTCGCGACGATCCGGCAGCGCTCGACCTCTGGAAGAAGGCTGGCGCCAATGTGCAGGGCGTGCTGGTCACGTTCGAGCCCGGCATGCTCAGGGAAATCCTGAAATCGGCGCCGTCGTCGTTTACGCAACATGCGCGCAATCCGGCCAACAATGTCGTGATCGGCGGCAAGTCGGTCGTCTTCACGCCCGCCTATGGTTCGCCCTTCGTCATGGATCTCGACAAGGGCCGGCGCTATGGCACGATCGAGGATTTCCGCAACTTCATCAAGCTGGCGCAATCGAGCCCCTGGCTGCATCATTCCGGCGGCACGATCTGCGAGCCGGTCGATCTGCCGGTCAACAAGCGGCATCTCGACATGGTCTACAGCCATGTCAAATATTCCGATCGCTGCTTCATGGGCTCGGTGACCGCCGAGAGCCGCGCTGAAGATTCGATCGAGATGGCACGCGTCGTCTTCGGCCGCGATTTCGTCGACAAGAACTGCGTCATCCTCGGCAATGTCAATGTCAACTCGCCGCTCGTCTGGGACGGCACCATGACAAAGGTGGCCCGCGCCTATGCCCGCGCCAACCAAGCCGCCGTGATCGTGCCTTTCATCCTTGGCGGCGCCATGGGCCCGGTAACCAATGCCGGCGCGATTGCCCAGAGCTATGCCGAGACCATGGCCGGCTGTGCGTTGACCCAGCTCGAACGCAAGGGCGCGCCGGTGATCTTCGGCAATTTCCTGTCTTCCATGTCGCTGCGGTCGGGTTCGCCGACCTTCGGCACGCCGGAGCCGGCGATCGGCTCGATGGTGATCGGTCAGCTGGCACGTCGTTTGAACCTGCCGCTGCGCTGCGCCGGCAATTTCTCCAATTCGAAGCTGCCGGATGCACAGGCGATGCAGGAAGGCGTGATGTCGATGATGTCGGCCGTCCACTGCGGCGCCAATTTCATCCTGCATTCGGCGGGCTTCCTCGACGGGCTGCTGGCCATGTCCTACGAAAAATTCGTCATGGACACGGATTTCTGCGGCGCCCTGCATGCCTATCTCAAAGGTGTGGAATTCGACGACAATGCGCTCGCCTATGATGCCTTCGAGGAGGTCGGTCCGGGCAGCCATTTCCTCGGCTCGCAACACACGCTGAGGAACTACCAGACAGCATTCTGGGACAGCGAGCTCTCCGACAACGAGCCGTTCGAAAAATGGAGCGAAGAAGGCGGCTCGACCGACATGGCGACGCGTGCGAACCGGAAGTGGAAGCGGGTACTGGAGAATTACGAGGCGCCGGCGCTGGATGAAGGCTTGGACGAGGCGTTGCGCGCCTTCATGGACACGCGCAAGAGCGAGATGGCGGATGCATGGCATTGAGCCTCTCGATATGAGGGTATAGCCTCTTCTATCTGCCGGGCGTATCACTCCCGGGAGATAGGCCGCGCTCGGAGCATTGTCGCTGCTCTGAGCGCATTCATGGAGCTAACAGGAGCTTCAACATTTCTTATGGGATTTCGCGCGGAATTCAGGCTATCAGGAGGGCACGCACCTGGAGCCTGCAATGACCTTTCTCGACAGCCTCAATCCCCATGCTCGTCTCGCGCCCGATAGCGGCATCGTCGAAATCATCACCTATGCACGCGGACGCGACAATCTGATCCCGCTCTGGGCCGGCGAAGGCGATGCGCCGACGCCGCAGTTCATTTGTGATGCGGCGATCGCGTCGATGCGGGCCGGGCACACCTTCTACACCTATCAGCGCGGCATTCCGGAACTCAGGCAGGCGATTTCCAACTATTATGCCCGCAATTTCGACCGGCACGTGCCGACAGACCATTGCTATGTCGTCGGCTCCGGCATGCAGGCAATCAAGCTCTCCATCGAGGCGACCCTGAAGGCCGGCGACGAGGCGATCTTCCTGACGCCGGCCTGGCCGAATTTCGACGGCGCGCTGGGCGTGTCGGGCGGCAAGCCCGTGCCGGTGAAGCTCGCCTTCGCCAATGGCCGATGGTCGCTCGACGTGGATGCGCTGGCCGCGGCGGTCACGCCAAAGACCAAGGTGCTGTTCATCAACACGCCGTCCAACCCGACCGGCTGGACGGCCACGCATGACGACCTCAAGGCCATCCTGGCGCTCGCCCGCAAGCACGGTCTCTGGATCATCGCCGACGAGATCTATGCGATGTATCATTTTCCCGGCGGCCGGGCGCCCTCCTTCCTCGACATCAGGGAGGAAGGCGACAGGATCCTGTTCGTCAATTCCTTCTCCAAGAACTGGCTGATGACCGGCTGGCGCGTCGGCTGGATTATCGCGCCGCCGGAACTCGGCCAGATCATCGAGAACCTCGTGCAATATTCGACTTCAGGCGTCGCCGAATTCATGCAGCGCGGCGGCGTGGTGGCGCTCGAACAGGGTGATGATCTCGTGCGTGCCAATGTCGAGAAGGCGCGGACCTCGCGCGACATCCTCTGCGATGCGCTGATCGCCACCAACCGTGTCGAAACGCGCAAGCCGGATGGCGCCATCTACGCTTTCCTGAAGATCGACGGTGTGACCGATTCCAGGGTCACAACGCTCGATATCGTCGACAAGACCGGTGTCTGCATGGCGCCCGGCACAGCTTTTGGCCCGGGTGGCGAGCAGTTCATCCGCGCCTGCTTTCTGCGCGATCCGGCGCAGGTGCAGGCGGCAGCCGAGCGGCTGGTGGAGTATGTGAAGCGGCTGTGAGACTAAACGTCGTCATCCGTCACTGAAGATGCAGCCATTGCTTCGCTGAGCAGCGTATTCCAATCATCCGGAGGATTGCCGCTGTCCAGCATCTTGCCGAAGACCTTATACACGTCCGTCTTGCTGTCATAGGCGCGCTTGGTGTTTTCGTCATTCACCCAAGCAAGAACTATGACCCGGTCTTTTTCGCTATATCTGAAAAACAACCGATATTGCTGCAGAAACTTGCCCCGTCGCCAATGCGCATATCCATCCCCCAAAGTGCCGCCTTGGCGAAATTTGGGATCGGCCGGATTGGAAGGAATGTCCTCGAACGCCATCCTCCGCATAGCGGCCAGAAGCTTGGCGGGTCGAGAAGACGTATAGTTTGCAGGATTTGTCAAACGCGCCTTTTTGGCGTCATTTATGACCTTGAGATATTGCGCCCTGAAACTCGGATGGGGAAATATCTTCCAACCATTGACGATCCAATCACTCATCTTCGAGCGGTGCGTCCATATCGACTTCCACACCGGCGACGAGTTCATCGACTTCGTCCATCAAAGCCTTGTCGAAAGGAACAAGGTTCTGCGGGTTATTGACGATATCCTTCTCCAGAAATGCAAGGAAGGCCGCGATCGCAGGGTCCTCCTCGCTCTCCTCCTGTTTCGGCTCAATCAGCACAGTGCCATCCGCCAATGCCTTAAAGACGACGGCTCCCTTGTGAATGCCAAGCATCTTCCGGATCGCGGCAGGCACTGTGGTCTGGCCGCGCTCGGTGATGGTCGCTTCGATTTCCAGTATCGGACGGACATTCATGACGGCACTCCTGCGCTAGACTGCAAATGTAATGCAAATGCATTGTCCGAGCAAGATCGAGATTCGCTTGATCAGCGGCGATAAATTCCTATTCAATTGCCAATAGAAAATGACCGGGCGAAGTCTCCGTTTCTCACCGCATCAGGAACTCCCTCGTCAACTGCCTAGCGCGATGCAGCCGCGCCTTGACCGCCTCGCGCGTTAGGCCCAGCGCCATTGCGATTTCCTCGATCGTCAATTCCTTGACGTCGCGCATCAGCGCGACGTCCCGGTAATGCGCCGGAAGTGATTCGAAGGCCGCTGCCAGATCAAGGCGCAAATCCGTGTCGGAGCGGTCCAGCCCGAACACCTGATCGTCATCGGCTATCGGCCGATTGAGACCCGCCTTGCGCGCCAGGCGAATGCATTCGCGCGTGACGACCTTGCCCAGCCAGGCAGGAAAGGCGAGCAATGTGCGGATGGCCCCGACATGCCGGAACAGCAGCCACAAAGCTTCCTGTGCAGCATCTTCGGCATCCGACGCCGTCCGACAGGCGGTGCGGGCGTAGCGGCGGATATCCGGCTGGGCGAGCTGCAACAGGCGCGCAATCGCGTCCCGGTCGCCGAGCTGCGCTGCATAGAAGATGTCCGCCGGGACAGCTGCGCGCGTCACATGCCTTTCCTTCTGTCGATGCCTGCCATGGCGCACATTGGGCAATAGCCGACGATGCCGGTCAGTGCGAGGACCACGCCACTTGCCGCGACCAGGATTGCAAGCCAGCCGAAGAGATAAACGAAGGCGGCCACGGCGGCGACGAGGCCAGCTGCGATCCGGACGACCTGTTCGAGACTGCGAATATTCTTTCTGTAGAACGCCATTGTAACCTCCTGGATATGGCAGAGCAAATCGCTCCGATGCCAAAGAGGCGGGCGTAGCCCAAAAGGATTCGCTGTCATCCGAATTTTCTCATCGCGAGAAGCATATGGTCCCCGCTTATCCCGCAGGCTCGACGTCTCTGGACAGCGGATGTGGTCTGCGCCGAAATCTTTATCTTTGCGTGCGATCGTCACCTCCAGATACCGGAGCAACGACTGCGTGATGCGGCTTATTTCGAAATGCAAGTTTACGATTCTTTATACGCTACTGATATTCGCTTTGGCCGGCGTAAGGCTGGTATGGGACTCATATACATGGAATGACTTTGGTAGGGGCGCCAGCCACGTCCTTCCACAGATGTCGAACGACAGTTTGTTCACTTGGCTGATCGGCCTTGTTTTCGCACTGTTCATCGTACCTTTGACCATGCTTGCTTATTGGGCCTTGTTGGCGATGCTGCTGGTATCCCCATTCTTGCTGCCTATGGCAATCGCCGGCGACATTCTTGCCAACCGCGCATCGAAGCTATGGTTGCTGCTGCCTGTGCTCTTTTTTGCAATGATCCTTGCCGTATCGAAAATCTATGGATTGTTCTGGCTCTCGCTGGCCAGCGCCCACACATGACTTCTGCTCATCTCGGACTCTAGGTCCGCGAAAGCTTCGCCCGCCAAGATCGTCAAATCTGATCCCGCCTGACCGGCGGGGCACGATTCGACGTCTGTGGAGAAGTGATGAAGGCGGTGATCCTGGCAGGCGGACTCGGCTCGCGATTGGCCGAGGAGACGCAGACGCGGCCCAAGCCGATGGTCGAGATCGGCGGCCGGCCGATCCTTTGGCATATCATGAAGATCTACTACGCCCATGGCATCCGCGATTTCGTGATCTGCTGCGGCTTCAAGGGCTACATGATCAAGGAATATTTCGCCAATTACGGACTGCATATGTCCGACATCACCTTCGACCTCTCCGCCAACCGGCTGCAGTTCCATCGGCAGAACGCCGAAGCCTGGCGGGTGACGCTGGTCGATACCGGCGAGAATTCGATGACCGGCGGGCGCCTGAAGCGGGTCGCCGCCTATCTCGATCCGGACGAGGATTTCTGCTTCACCTATGGCGACGGCCTCTCCAACACCAATATCGCCGAGACCATCGCCTTCCATAAGAAGCACCGCAAGCTCGCAACGGTGACGGCTGTCCGGCCGCCGGCCAGGTTCGGTGCGCTGCGCTTCGAAGGCGACGACGTGACCGGTTTCGTCGAGAAGCCGGAAGGCGAAGGCGGCTTCATCAATGGCGGCTTCTTTGTGCTCAAGCCGCGTGTCATCGACAAGATCGACGGCGATCATACCAGTTTCGAGGCGGAGCCGCTCGGCGAGCTCGCCCGCAACGGCCAATTGAAGGCCTGGTTTCACGAAGGGTTCTGGCAGCCGATGGATACGCTGCGCGACAAAATCCAGCTCGAAAATCTCTGGGCGTCTGGCAACCCGCCCTGGAAAGTGTGGTGAACATGCAGAGTTTCTGGCGCGACAAACGAGTGCTCGTCACCGGTCATACCGGCTTCAAGGGGGCATGGCTGACGCTCTGGCTCAACCGGTTGGGGGCTGAGGTGCACGGCCTGTCATTGGCACCGAAAGATGACAGGCCATCGCTGCATCGCATGCTTGTCTATTCCGACAACAAGCCCGGCGAGATCGTCGATATCCGCGATCGGCTGGCGGTGCAGAACCGGGTGCTGAAGGTCAAGCCGGAGGTGGTCTTCCATCTTGCGGCGCAGCCCCTGGTGCGCGTCGGCTATCGTGAGCCGGTGGAGACCTTCGAGACCAATGTGCAGGGCACGATCAATCTGCTCGATGCCTTGCGGATCGCACCCGACCTGCGCTCGATCGTCGTCGTCACCACCGACAAGGTCTACGAGAATGCCGAGCTCGGCAAGCCGTTCCGTGAAGAAGATCCGCTCGGCGGCCACGATCCCTATAGCGCTTCGAAGGCGGCGGCGGATGTCGTCTCGATGAGCTATCGCCGCTCCTTCTTCCTGCCACGCAATATCGGCATTGCGACGGCGCGCGCCGGCAATGTCATCGGCGGCGGTGACTGGGCAGAGGATCGGCTGGTGCCGGACGCGATCCGGGCGCTCGAAACCGGCCGGCCGCTGGAAATCCGCCGGCCCGAATCGGTGCGGCCATGGCAGCATGTACTGGAACCGCTCTGGGGTTATATGCTGCTCGCCGAAGCGTTATGGCACGCGCCGTCGACAGGTTCGGCCTATAATTTCGGTCCCGATCCGTCGAGCACGACCACGGTACGGCAACTCCTGGAACGCTCGTCTTCTCACTTCGATACCTGGGACTTCATCTGGGGCAGCGACGACGAAGGGCCGCACGAAGCCGGCTTCCTGACGCTCGACAGCGGCAAGGCGGCGCGCGAACTCTCTTTCGAGCCGCGCTTCTCGCTCGACGAGACGATCGCCCGCACCTGGGGTTGGTATAAGGGGCTACATGCCGGCTATCTGGCGCGGGAACTCTGCGTCGCCGATATCGAAGCCTTCGAGGCCATGGCGCCGGCGGAAACGAAAAAGGCGGCGAGCGCATGAGCGGCCGTTTCCAATCCACGCGCACGCCGATCGAAGGCCTGATCCTGCTCAAGCGCCAGAAGCTGGCCGATCAGCGCGGGCATTTGAGCCGCCTGTTCGATTCCGAAGGCATGGCGGGGTTTGGTTGGCTGGGCGGTATCGCCCAGGTCAACGAGACAGTGACCTTGCAGAAAGGCACGGTGCGCGGCTTTCACTACCAAAAGCCGCCCTTCGCCGAGGCCAAACTGGTCACCTGCCTGCGCGGCACGGTGTTGGATGTAGCCGTCGACGTCCGCAAGGCATCGCCGACCTTTCTCTGGCACTATGCGGCCGAACTTTCCGCAGACAACATGCATTCGCTGCTGATTCCGGAAGGCTTTGCCCATGGTTTCCAGGCGCTGACCGACGATGTGCAACTGCTCTATGCCCATTCGGCGCCATTCCGGGCCGAGTCCGAGGGCGGGCTCAATCCACTCGACAAGGTGCTCAACATTCCCTGGCCGCTGCCCGTCGCCAATCTCTCGCCGCGCGACCAGAACCATCCGCTGATCGATGCCCGGTTCGAGGGGATTGCCGTATGAAATGCCGCCATTGCGGGGGCGAGGATTTCTGGCCGTTTCTTGACCTCGGCACCGCGCCACCGTCGAATTCCTATGTCGCCGCAGATGCGCTGGCGGCACCGGAACTCTGGTATCCCCTGATCATCCGCACCTGTTCGAATTGCCTGCTCACCCAGACGGAGGATTTCGCTGATCGTGAAACCTTCTTCTCAGAGAGCTATGCCTATTTCAGCTCCTTCTCGACCTCGTGGGTCAACCACGCCAAAACCTATGTCGAGACCGTGGCGGAACGCTATCAACTGGATGCCAAGTCACGCGTGGTCGAGATCGCTGCCAATGACGGCTATCTACTCCAGTTCGTCAAAGCGCGGGGCATTGCTTGCCTTGGCGTCGAGCCGACAGCCAGCACGGCTGCGGCGGCACGCGAAAAAGGCATAGAAATCGTCGAGGAATTCTTCGGCACGGCGCTGGCGAAGGAACTCGTGGCGAAGGGCTGGCAGGCCGACCTCATGGCCGCCAACAACGTGCTCGCGCATGTCCCTGACATCAACGACTTCGTCGCCGGCTTCGCGATCCTGCTGAAGCCCGAAGGTGTGGCAACCTTCGAATTTCCGCATCTCATCAACATGGTGGTCGAGAGTCAGTTCGACACCGCCTATCACGAACACTATTCCTACCTGTCGCTCACCGCGGTCGACCGGGTCTTCGCGGCCAATGGGCTGAAGGTCTTCGACGTGGAGACGACACCCTGGCATGGCGGCAGCCTCCGCGTCTTTGCGTCGCGGGCGGATGCCGCGTTAAGGCATAGGCAAGGATCGGTGGATAGCGTGCTCGATGCCGAGCGGCGAGCCGGAATCGGAGAGCAGGCGTTCCATGCCGGTTTCCAGGCTAGCGCGCGGCGGGTGCGAAATGATTTCGTCGCCTATCTGATCGAATGCGAGCGCAAAGGTCTCAAGGTCGCCGCCTATGGCGCAGCGGCCAAGGGCAACACGCTTCTGAATTTTGCCGGCATCAAGCCGGACCTCATCGCCTTCGTGGTGGACAAGAACCCGGCCAAGCAGGGGTTTTATCTGCCTGGAAGCCGCATTCCGATCGTCGACGAAGCGCGGCTCAAGGCCGACAAACCGGACAGAGTGGTGATCCTGCCATGGAATATTCAAACCGAGATCACGAACCAGCTTTCCTATATCAGAGACTGGGGTGGGAAGTTCGTGACGGCGATACCGGCACTGAGGGAGCACTGACGCCCGAGACGACCGACACCGGCGCGAAGACGCCGATCAAGGTTGCGGACGTCAGCCGGGCGACGACGCGTCCGGCGGCCGATGACTGACAGACCCCAGCTCTCCATCTGCGTTCCCTCGCGCAACCGGCAGGAGACGTTCCGGCAGACGATCCTTGATCTGATCGCCAATCCGCGCCCGGACGTCGAATTCGTGTTTGCCGACAATTCCGACGAGCCGTCGATCATGAACGGCTTCATGGCCGGCATTGCCGATCCGCGCGTCCGCTATCTGCCGTCCGAACCCGAAACGCTGCCGATGCAGGACAATTGGGAGCGGACGATTGTCGCGGCATCCGGCGACTGGATTTGCTTCATCGGCGACGATGACTATGTCGATCCAGATATCGCCGATATCATTGCCGGCATCATTCGCCATGCGCCGGGAACCGAGGCGGTCGCCTGGAACAAGCCGGGCTTCAAGTGGCCGAGCTATCGCCCATTCCCTGGCAATCTCTCCATTTCGCTCGGCAATGACGTCAGGCACGTCAATCGGTCGGCTTTGGTGAAACGCATGTTCCGCTGGGAGGGGGCAAGCTTTGTCCCCGCCATGCCCTTCACCATCTACCATGGCGCAGTCTCGCGGCAGACGATCGAGCTGGTCCGGCGGTTTAGTGGCGGACGCACATTCGAGCATCCGACGGTCGACTATGATTTCGGCAACAAGCTGTTGTTCGCCGCCAGGAATTTTGTCTTCGTCAGCCGGCCGCTCTCCATCCAAGGTGCCACCGAGAAGAGCAATTCCTCTGCCATCGGCCGTTTTGCCAAGGCGATGGAGAATTACGAAACCTTTGTCCGCGAAAAGGGCAACCGCTTCGAGAGCGGCGCGGCAATGGAGGGTTTTCCGTTCAAATCCAATCTCGGCGTCGCCGCCTCGATCATGTCGGGACAGCACTGGTTCAAGACGACCTACAAGATTGCCGTGGACGGCTGGGAAGAGAATTTCATCCGTGCCCTGGCGCGCGAATGCAGCCGCGCCATCGAGCCGAAAGAATTCGAAATGCATGCGGAGCTCTGCCGCCGCGCAATCGCGCGACTGGAAGGTGGGCGCTATCTTCCGGTTTTCGAGCCGCGGTTCCTTGGCCAGCAGGCCGGCATGTTCACCGGGCTCAGGGATGACAACCTCTACATCAACGAGAGCATCGCTGACTGCAGCACGCCGGCCGAACTGTACCACGTGCTGCAGTCTCTGCTGGAGCCAATAGCCGGTCTTCGCTACGCACTCGACCAGGCGTCGCAGGCCGAGGCGGCATGAGGTCACCGGACAGGTTCACAAAAGCCTTTGCCGCTACGGTTCCGTCAACGGAGCCCGATCATGCTGTCTGACGTCCCAATCCTGTCCATCTGCGTGCCGTCGCGCAACCGGCAATCCTATTTCCAGCAGACGATCGTAGCACTCACCGCATCGCTCAGGGCCGATGTCGAATTCATATTCGTCGACAATTCCGACGATCCGTCGATCATGGACGCCTTCATAAAACCCTATCTCGCCGATCCGCGGGTCCGCTACGTCCCCTCCGGCGACATCGCGCGCTCGATGCTGGACAACTGGCAGACGGCGATGGAAGCGACGACGGGGCGCTGGGTGACCTTCATCGGCGACGACGACTATGCCGATCCGGAAATCGCCGGCATGATCGCCCGCATCGAGGCCGCGCGGCCGGGCGTCGAGGCAATCGACTGGAGCAAGCTGTTCTATACCTGGCCGGATGGCGACACGCCGCCCTCGGGCCATTTCATCATCCTCGACGATAAGATCCGCGACGTGCCGCGTGAACTGCTGGCAGACCGCGCCTTCCGCTGGAAGGATGCGAAGCAAATCCTGATGTGCGGCTTCTCGATCTATCACGGCGCTGCCTCACGGGTGCTGATCGATCGGATCACGGCGCGTTATGGCGGCCGGTTCTTCGAATTTCCCGTCGTTGACTATGAGAGCGTGTTCAAGATCATCATGAACGGCAAGCGCTTCGTGCAGATCAGCCGGCCGCTGTCTGTGCTCGGCGTCAGTCCGCTGTCCAATTCGGCGGCGCTGAAGGACCTGAAAGAGCAGGAGCGCAAGCAGGAACTGTTCGACAAGGAGCTCGACAAGCCGGTCGACCAGATGGCCTGCTTTGCCGATTTTCCGTTCAAGAGCCGCTTCGGCATCGCCGCCAGCATCGGCATGGTGCATCACTGGTTCGCCAAGCGGCACGGGACGCAGTTTTCCGGCTTCGAGGAGAATTTCGCCCATTCCTGCGAGGGGCAATGCTGTGGGATCACCAACCGCGAGGACTATGACATCGTCGTCGCGCGCTATCGCGGCGCCTTCGGCAAATGGCGCGGCGGACGCTATCTCAAGCATTTCCGGCCGAGTTTCTCGCCGGAGAAGAAAGTGATCCCGTTCTCCGGCGTCGATGACGGCAAGCTCTACGTCGCGGCCGATTCTGAATTTGCGCCGACCTGCCTGGCTTACTACCAGCTCGTCTCGTCGGCGCTGGCCAACCTAGCCGATCTTGTGATCGACGCCGATGCGTCCGCCCTGCCGGAGCGGAAACGCGCATAATGAAACATTCATCTAAAAGGTTTGTTGGCAAAGTGGGTCTAGGCTTGATGACCGACATGCTGACTGATTCGAAATCGAGGTAGCCGGACCATGCTGACCTTCCAGCAAGCCAAAGACCCGAACTATATGGCGATCCGGGCGAAAAACCTGACGGCCTCGCTGCAGGCACGGAAAATCCTCACGCTCGTTGTCGAAGCAGCCTCGTCCTGCAATCTCAAATGCACATTCTGCGACGCCCATTCCGGCCGCGCACCGAAATTCCGCGAGCATGCCGGCCTGATGCGTGACGAGACCTGGCAAAAGCTGGTCGATGACCTCAAGATCTATACCGCCGCGCGCGGGCCGCTTTCGATGATCCAGTTTCATGGCAATGGCGAACCGCTGCTCAACAAGAAGCTGCCGGCGATGATCGCCCGTATCAAGCGCGAAGGCTTTGCCAAGACGACGCGCATCATCACCAACGGTATCCTGCTCGACGCCAAGAAGGCCAATGAGCTGATGGATGCCGGGCTGGACGAGATCCATATCAGCGTCGATACGCTCGACCGCGAGAAATACAATACCGTCAAAGTCGGCGACTATGCCGAGCGCGTGCTCGCCAATCTGCTGGCTGTCATCCCGATCATCGAGGAGCGGCGTCAGACCAGCCTCTACATCAAATATTTCCAGGCCGAGGAAGACAATTCCTATGGCATTTCGCAGGCGGATTCGGATTCGGTGTTCAACACCTTTGCCGAAGCCGCGCGGAACTCAGACTTCGTCCATCTGAAGCAGCAGCCGCTGGTCGATGTCGGCAAGGGCATGCTGGATGGCAAGGACGGCATGGCCGCGCCTTGTGAAATCCCCTTCTACCTGCTCTATGTCATGCATAGCGGCAAGGTATCGGCCTGCTGCTCGGATGTGTTCAGCGGTCTGACGGTCGGTCATCTCACCGAGGAATTGCCGCCGACGAAGAGCCATATGGGCAATTCGCTGCTGGAAGTCGTCGATTCCGTGGCGCTTTATGAAATCCGTCGCAAGCACCTCAACGGCCGCTGCGGCGACATAAAACTCTGCGCCGGCTGCGGCAACCGCACCGCGGTAGACCTTTCGCAGCTGCCGGGGGATACGATCGACGTGCTCAACCGCGCGATCCTGCCGCCGGCGCCGCTGGTGGCGGCGGAGTAGGCACAGTCAGGGGCGGCGTCGCGKACCGCCCCTCATCTGCCTGCCGGCATCTTCTCCCCGTAAAACGGGGAGAAGGGATACGCGGCGCCGCTTTCGTTCCCTCTCAGACGTTGGTGGGCATTTCGGGTGCGGCATGCTGGGAGTGGATTCCCTCGCCCCGTTTACGGGGAGAGGGTTAGGGTGAGGGGCAAATCCCGCTCGCGAAGCCACGCCATCACGCCGCAGCCCGGAACTCGACCTCACAGTCGTTCATGAAGCACGTCTTGTTGAATAGCGTCAAATCCAACGGGTTTGGAAGCCGAACATTGCTGAGGTCAGGGCAAGGTTTCGCGATCGGGTCATAAGAACGGTCGATCTGCGCGACGAAGACGATAATCAGCCTCCTCTCGCGCGCGAAAACCTGAAGCGTGCGCACCTGCTCCATCAGAGCGGGATTTTCGCGTCGCTGGTCGAGGAGTTGCAGGTAATCGACGACAACGAGGGTGCCGCGTTCTGCCGAAGCCAGCCGACGAATGATGTAGCTCGCACTGATGGCATCCGAACTGTCGAATTCGAACTGATCCTGAAATGACACTCTATCGGCACCGATAGCTTGGAACCGGCCGGTAATATCCCGCTCGGTATATTCCAGCGAGAAGAAATAGCTGCGGTTTCCGGCCTTCATCGCCTCGACCGCGAGTCCAAGGCTCAGCAAGGTCTTGCCGTGGCCCGGCCGCGCGCCGACCAGCAGAAGATCGCCCGGCGCGAGGCCGGCATAAACCCGCTCGGCGATCGTGCGGCGCGACAGCTTGTTTGCCAGCAGGCTCCAATTGGCGAACCCCTCTTCCGCAGCGACAGCATCGAGCGCCTGATGCAGCGGAATTTTCTCCTGACGGGACGCAAGCTTCGCCTTGCGTTTCAATCTATGGACGGGTTGGGAAAGTTTCATCGTGACCTCCTATTGCGAGCCATGACCGCAACCCCTCCTTATGCCGGATGCCCGAACAGTAGGTTCGATGATCAAAAGACCCCGCATGATCGATACTTTCCCGATGGAGGGGGGAGGCTTGGGTCGAGCCGGAAACGATGATAGCCGAGTCGCTTGGAGCAGAAAACAGCAGCGCCCGCCGGTATCCGACGGGCGCGACGAATTTTCGGTACGATTGTCGGCTCAAAGTCGCCTGAGGAAACCGTCCGGCGAGGCCGTGATGGTGATCTTGTGCTCGATCTTATGGTCGATTTCGTAGATCAGCTTTTCGCCATCGCGACCAGTGCGGCCCTCGTTGGACAGGCGCTTCATATATTCCCAGACGGCCGTCTTCGGATTGTCGCCCTTGCCCCAGGGACGGTCGGCGGTAAAGCCTTCCGGCAGGTCTTCGACGCCTGTGTCCCAGACGACGCAATAGGAGCCCTTGCTGACATAGGGTGCGTAGAGCTCCAGTTCCTGCAGCACATGCTCGTGAGTGTGGTTGGAGTCGAGAAATACCATGATACGGCTATAGCCCTTGGCATGGGCGGCGATCTGATCCATGACGTCCGGCGCCACGGAGGAGCCCTCGATCAGGTGGATCTTATGACGCATCGGGTGGGCATCGATGGCACTGCGGTTATGGGCGCGGATGTCGATATCGACGCCGACGACCTTGCGGCGGCTGGCTTTGGGGTCAAGCACCGTGCCCGCGGTGACGGCATCGCAATAGTCGAGCAGCGCCAGTATCGAGGCACTGGTGACCAGTGAGCCGCCATGGGCGATGCCGGTCTCGATGATCAGGTCGGGACGGCAGGACCAGATAAGCTCCTGGATGGCGTAGAGGTCCTGCGGCACCTGGATGACCGGGCGGCCGAGCCAGGTGAAATTCTGCGCATAGCCGTGACGGATCGATTCACGCACCCAGACATTGGAAAGGCCGATGAAATCGCGGTCCTCACCAATCTTCCTGATATTGTCGGCAACGAGCTGGCGAAAATGTTCGACGGGATCCACGGTTTTCTCCTTTCAGTCCTCGATCCAGGCATAAAGCACCGTTTCCATGAACTGCGGCGAATGATGCCGCAGCGCGAAGCGGTAGCCCGGAACGAGCGATTTCAGATAATGGCTGATCACCGGAATATCCGATGGGTAGTGGTAGACGCAAATGGCGAGTTTGGGGCGGTGTTTGCGGATGGTTTCGGCCGCACCGCGCAACAGCGGCATTTCCATGCCCTCGACATCGGCTTTCAAGAAAGTGACGGGTTCGCCGGCAAGGAAGGCGTCCAGGCTTTCGATACGGAATTCTTCGCCGCCATGGGCATCGAGCGCAAGGCTGGTCATCTGGCCGCTCTGGCTTTCGGCGCGTGCGGTTTCGCTCGCCTCGCCGAGAGCGGCGGGGACGAGCGCGATCTGGTGGTCGTCCAGTGCCCATTCGCTGCGCAGGCGCGCTGCACGCGTTTCCAGGGAGCGGAATTGCCGTGCACCTGGTTCGAAGGCGACCGCCCGCTTGAAGACGCCGTAATGCGTCCAGATGAAGCGTTCGAGGCTGTCGCCGACATAGGCGCCGGCATCGACATAGATCTCCTTCTCGATGCCGCAGAATGGCGGTAGGGCGAAATACTGGTCCTTTTCGAAGACCTCCATGACATGGCGGCGGTCGCCGGTCAGCATAGTGGCCATGACAGCCCGCAGCACGGTTCGGGAATGCTCGTCCGCAAGCATCTCGTCGTGGATCGCAGCGAAGGCGGTGAAGTCGCGCGCCACATAGAAGGCATCGCAGGAGACATGGGGGATGCCGAGGGCAGCCAATCGCGCGGAGATCGGCAAGACGGCATGGCGGGCAGAAATGAACACGAGGTCGGGCTTGTCAGTGCCAATGGCCTCCGGTGCGTGTACCGGGACACCGGCGACCGCCTTTCCGGCCATCGTGGGATTACCATCGTAACAGCGGTTGAAGCGGATACCGGACGCCGGCAAATCGGCGAGGATCCAGCGGCCGAGGAAACCCATGCCATAGAGAGCGGCGGGCTGCTCGCCGGCGAGCACAGAAGCCGGGATAGCGGCCAGAATATCGCTTGCCATATGCGACAGTGTTTGGAGATCGAAAGCCATCACCGCATCCTCTCGGCCGGAATGGCATAGACGACTGCGCTGGTGCCGCAATAGCTATGGATACGAAACAACAGCCGATAATCCGGAAGCGTCCGCATCAACCAGAGCGGCGTGCGCCAGATGCCGTCATCATTGTGGTAGACGGTGGCGACGACGATCGGCCGGTGACGCAGCAGCGTCCGGCTTGCGCCCTTCAGCGCTTCGAGCTCAAAACCTTCAAGATGCAGTTTTATGAAGCTCGGCGCGATGTCGAGTGCATCGATCGGCTGAACCTCGATTTCAGTCGTGCCGGTGGCGGAAACCTGCGACGCATAGCCAAGCCCTTCGTGGAAGAGCGCCGTTCCAGCAGACGCACCGAGCGCAACATCGAGCACTTCCGGCCGCTTGCCGGCCTTCGGCCATGTCTCTGCGACAAAGGCGAAGAGAGTATTGCGGTTGGCGCTGTCGGGCTCGACAGCGACAATCCGATCCCAACTGCCATTCGTCAGCTGATCGAATTTATGGATGACACTGCCGAAATGCGCGCCGCCATCCAAAAGCACTTCGTGCGAGTGGAGCGTCGCGAGAATTTCGGGAATGAAGAAGCGGTCATTGACAGTGACGGGTGCGGTTTCGAATGTCCATTCCTGCCGGAGCCGCCGCCAGGCAAGAAAAGCCAGGTGATGGGCGCGAGAAATGTCGTCTCCCCAGCCCTCGGTCACTTTGGCGGTCATGGCGCGGTCGGTCGCGTCGAGGCTGCCGGCGAACCAGCCGTTGGAGAGCGGATGGATGTGACGGAAATTCTCGGCAAAATCGTAGAACGGCATGACATGCGCGAAACCGCGCGCCGCCAGATCGGCCTCGATCGGCACATAGGGCGCCAGCACCACTGAGACTAGCAGCAGATGGCTCTGCTTCAGCGTCGCCGGCACCTCATCGGGGTGATAAAGCGTCATGCCCTGCCAGTCGGGGTTTTGGCGCAGCGCTTCGGCATTGCGATCGACGACGAAGTCGAAATCCAGCCAGACAGCCTGGAGGAAATCACGGGCCATGCGGCCGAGATTGCCGGCGCCGTAGAGCGCGAGCGGCTTTTCCGATCTGGTTTCGGCAATGGCTGGCGTGGCCCCGACGATCTGGCTAAGCAGTGCCGTCGATCGCGGAATATCCGGCACGGCGGCGAAGCGCCGGGCCATATGGCGACCGTCGCTTTCTACGCGCTCGTCTACGATTTCCGCCATCGGTCTCCGAATCTCTCCGTGCAGCTACGAACGATTAGCGCGCCGACGCTTGCCCGTGGCTAGAGCGTGCTGCTATTCAGCGGCGATCGGGAACGCTTCAAGAGATCGAGATGAGCGATATCCTTCTCACAGGCGCCTCCGGTTTCGTCGGCTGCCAGATCGCCAAGGCGTTGCTCGAACGCGACCACCGGTTAAGGCTGGTGCTCAGGCCGAGCGGATTTGCCCGCAGCGGCCTGCCGGATGGCGTAGCGGAGGTCGTCGAGACCGCCGATCTGTTTGCCGAGGGGGCGGACTGGTGGACAGAGGCTCTTACGGGCATAGACACGGTGATCCATGCGGCTTGGTATGTGGAGCCCGGCAAATATCTCGATTCGCCGCGCAATATCGACTGCGCGATCGGCTCCCTGGCGATTGCCGAGGCGGCACTTCGCGCCGGCGTGCGGAAATTCATCGGCATCGGTACCTGTTTCGAATATCGGCTGCCGAATGCCGAGATCACCGAAACGTCCGAGCTTGGTCCGATTACGCTCTATGCCGCCGCCAAGCTGGCACTCTATCGCATGTTGGAAAAGCGTTTCGCGGGGACAGGCACGGATTTCGCCTGGGCCCGGCTCTTTTATCTCTATGGCGAAGGCGAGCATCCGGCACGGCTTTTCCCGACGCTGCATAGCAAGCTGTCATCGGGCGAGCCGATGTCGCTCTCCGCCGGAGACAAGATCCGCGATTTCCTCGATGTCGCCGAGGCCGGCCGGTTGGTCGCCACGCTGGCGGAGACCGACCAGACCGGCGTCGCCAATATCTGTTCCGGCAAGCCGGTCACCATCCGCGAGATCGCCGAGGGGATCGCCGATCTTTATGGGCGCCGCGATCTGCTGAGTTTTGGGATCGCGACCGTGCATCCTCGTGATCCCGCGGCTGTCGCCGGCATCTGCAATGTGAAGCCGATATAGGCAAAGCCCATCGGTTTGCGCCGATGGGCTTTGCATACGCTGCCGTGACCAGAATTAAGCGGCGACCGGCTGGCCGGCTTGACCGAGACGGGCGTCGACGGAGATTTCACCGGCGCCGACCGAGGCAAGCAGGGCATAGCCGCCGGCGAGCGTGATGTTCTTCCACATCATCAGGCCGTTGAAGACGGTCAGCAGGCCATTGGCCTCCGGCGAGAAACCGGGAATATTGATGGCGCCGCTATGGAAGACGAAGGCGGTGAACAAGCAGAAAAGCGCCAGCAGGCCGGCGGCAATGCGGGTCTGGAAACCGACGAGCACGGCAAGGCCGGAGACGAGTTCGAAGACACCGGCAAGATAGGCAAGAGCTGTGGCAGCAGGCAGGCCAGCACCCTGGATCATGCCGGCAGTCATGCCGGGATCGGTGAGCTTGCCGAAGCCGGAAGCGATGAACATGAGCGCCAGCAGCACGCGGGCGACGAGGACGACGATGGACTTGGACATTTCAGAACTCCCGTTCGGTTGAATGGTTGAAATATACTGCATCCTACCGTCTTCGAAAGATTGCCGATGGTTCACATATTGTCCATCAATAGTGAACAATGACTTCTTTCCGAACCGTGCAACCTGTTTCCGCCTTGCGGCCTATATGGACCGAACCTATTTAGCGGGCGTCTTACATCTCCATCTTCCCCATCATTTCATAAGGACTGCCCCCAGATGGCCGATCTTTCCGCCTTTCCRATCACCAAACGCTGGCCAGCAAACAACCCCGATGTCATCCAGCTCTATTCGCTGCCCACTCCCAACGGCATCAAGGTTTCGGCCATGCTGGAGGAGACCGGCCTTGCCTATGAACCGCATCTGGTGGATTTCGGCAAGAACGACCAGTTGACCCCGGAATTCATGTCGCTCAATCCCAACAACAAGATCCCGGCGATGATCGATCCCAACGGTCCGGACGGCAAACCGCTGGCGCTGTTCGAATCCGGCGCTATCCTCTTCTATCTGGCGGAAAAGACCGGCAAGTTCATTCCCGCCGATGCAGCCGGCCGCTATGAGACGCTGCAGTGGGTGATGTTCCAGATGGGCGGCGTCGGCCCGATGTTCGGTCAGGTCGGCTTCTTCGTGAAATTCGCCGGCAGGGAGTTTGAGGACAAGCGGCCGCGCCAGCGTTATCTCGACGAAGCCGCCCGCCTGCTCGGCGTCATCGAAGGCCGGCTTGCGGAGCGCAGTTACATTATGGGTGAAGAGTATACGATTGCCGATATCGCGCTCTGGCCCTGGCTCCGGACCATCAACGGTTTTTACGAAGCTGGCGAACTGGTCGGCATCAATCGCTTTCCGAAAGTGCTCGCCTATGTCGATCGCTGCCAAGCCCGCCCGGCGAGCAAGAAGGCCATCAACATCCCCGCTCGCAACTAAGCGGTCAGGAACCGGCTGGCGGCAGACGTCGCCGGCCCTCGCGGGTGTCAGTGGGTGCCGATAATGTCGGTGACCATGCGCGGGAAAACGAACACGCCCTGCATGCTGCCATGGGCGCTGTCGATGAAGCCGGTGGATTCGCCGACGCACATCAGCGGCTGGCGCTCGCCGGGACCGCCGATGATATAAGTCGAAAAACAGAACGAGGACGGCGTGGACGACGCGTTTTCGAGCAGTTCGAGAATGCTGACCCGGTCATTCGGCTCGTAGCAGCGCAGCAGCGTCAAAAGACCGCACTCCCCCTCGTCCAATCCATGGAAATAGCTGCTCACTTTGCCGATCTGGAACAGTCCGTTGGACAGGTCGCCGGTCCAGTTTTCCGAGGCGCAAAATTTCGATATCTCAAAACTATCCGAAAGTGCGATCGGCATCGGTCCGGAACTGGCTGTCAAAGGCGCTTTCGATTTTGATATCCTAAACACTTCAATGACCTGTCTAGAGCTTTTATGCCGTCGCCGGCCGTTTATTATTGTTCGGCGAAAACCTGTCCAATCCGGTCTCGTGCCCGAGCGTTCGCAGCAATTCAGCTATCCCCTCACATTCCACAGATCAATCGCTTCGGCCAAAACCCGGCGCTGACCGACCCGTACGTGCCATCAATCCAAATGCGTGCAAACGGCGTTTCGCGGACCCCGACTTCGTCCACCCCCGAATCGTGACCCATCTTTATAAGAGCTTTTCGATGAACGGCAATAGAAATTCGAGTCATACCGGGCTATTCAAATTTCTTCTGAGTGTAGATCCATCGTAAGCTGTAGTAGTGCGAGGCAGTTTCCTGACGGTGATTCACCTGCTTCAATATTATTTAGATTTATTCTTTGTAAGAAAAAGCAGGTAAGATCCTATTAACTTCGCAAGATAGACGTCGCCGGCATGCAAATGAATCGACAACAGACAGCGCTGTATGTCGAAGTTAAAATTCCTGAATCTCGAGTGCGAACGGGATTCTATCTTTTGCGTGAATTTGCGCTTCGCAAAAACCGCGCAAATAGTTCAACCTTGACATAGCAGAAAGGGCGCCATTGCTGGCGCCCTATCGGTAAATATACGGATTTATCCGTAAGGAGCTACGAACGAGGGGCAATGACCATCTTCTCGCTGTAAACAGCAAGCTCACGTCCATCGTTCATGCCGCCTTAGCGGCATGAAACCCTTGCGTCCGAACCGAGACGATGATCGTGATAAGGCTGGTGCCTCATCACATCATGTCCATGCCGCCTCTTCATGCCGCTTTGCGGCATGAAGCATCTTTGGTTGATGGGCGGCTTTATGGACGATGATCGTGATAAGGCTGGTGCCTTATCACATCATGTCCATGCCGCCCATGCCGCCCGGCATGCCGGCCGGAGCAGAGTCCTTCTTCGGCAGTTCGGCAATCATGGCTTCGGTGGTGATCAGCAGCGAAGCGACAGAAGCAGCGTTCTGCAGCGCGGTGCGCACAACCTTGACCGGGTCGACGATGCCCATGGCGATCATGTCGCCATATTCGGACGTCTGAGCGTTGTAGCCGAAGTTCTCTTCGTTCTTGTCGAGGATCTTGCCGACAACGATCGAAGCTTCGTCACCTGCATTTTCAGCGATCTGGCGAACCAGCGACTGGAGCGCGCGGCGAACGATGTTGATGCCGGCTTCCTGGTCGTCATTCTCGCCCTTGGCGGAGATCTTCGTGGAAGAGCGCAGCAGAGCGACGCCGCCGCCAGCCACGATGCCTTCCTGGACAGCCGCGCGGGTCGCGTTGAGCGCGTCGTCGATGCGGTCCTTCTTTTCCTTGACTTCGACTTCCGTCGAGCCGCCAACGCGGATCACGGCAACGCCGCCGGCGAGCTTGGCAAGACGTTCCTGCAGCTTCTCGCGGTCGTAGTCGGAGGTGGTTTCTTCGATCTGGGCCTTGATCTGGGTGACGCGGCCTTCGATGTCGGACTTCTGCCCCGAGCCGTCGACGATCGTGGTGTTTTCCTTGGAGATCGACACCTTCTTGGCGCGGCCGAGCATGTCGAGCGTGACATTTTCGAGCTTGATGCCGAGGTCTTCGGAGATCACCGTGCCGCCCGTCAGGATGGCGATGTCTTCGAGCATGGCCTTGCGGCGGTCGCCGAAGCCCGGAGCCTTGACGGCAGCGATCTTGAGGCCGCCACGCAGCTTGTTGACGACGAGCGTGGCAAGAGCTTCGCCTTCGACGTCTTCAGCAATGATCAGCAGCGGACGCGAGGTCTGGACGACAGCTTCGAGCACCGGCAGCATGGCCTGGAGGTTCGAGAGCTTCTTTTCGTGCAGGAGCACATAGACGTCGTCGAGATCGGCAACCATCTTCTCGGCGTTGGTCACGAAATAGGGGCTGAGGTAGCCGCGATCGAACTGCATGCCTTCGACGACTTCGAGTTCGGTTTCGGCGGTCTTGGCTTCTTCGACCGTGATGACGCCTTCATTGCCGACCTTCTGCATGGCTTCAGCAATGTCGAGACCGACCTGCTTGTCGCCGTTGGCGGAAATGGTGCCGACCTGAGCGACTTCTTCCGAAGTCGAGATCTTCTTCGCCTTGGCAGCGAGGTCCTTGACGACTTCAGACACGGCGAGATCGATGCCGCGCTTCAGGTCCATCGGGTTCATGCCGGCGGCAACGGCCTTGGCGCCTTCGCGAACGATCGAGGCGGCCAGAACGGTTGCAGTCGTGGTGCCGTCGCCAGCGATGTCGTTGGTCTTCGAAGCAACTTCGCGGACCATCTGGGCGCCCATGTTCTCGAACTTGTCGTCAAGTTCGATTTCCTTGGCGACCGAAACACCGTCCTTGGTGATGCGCGGTGCGCCGAAGGACTTGTCGATGATGACGTTGCGGCCCTTGGGGCCAAGGGTGACCTTCACCGCATCGGCGAGAATATCGACGCCACGCAGCAGCTTTTCGCGGGCGGTGCGGCCAAACTTGATTTCTTTTGCAGCCATTTTACAAAACTCCCGGGCTCATGCCCATTGGTTGTCATGGATTGAAGGGAAGGCAATCAGCCGATAATGCCCATGATGTCGGATTCCTTCATGATCAGAAGGTCTTCGCCATTGAGCTTGACTTCGGTGCCCGACCACTTGCCGAACAGGACGCGATCGCCTGCCTTGACATCGAGAGCGACGAGCGCACCCTTGTCGTCACGGGCGCCGGCGCCGACGGCGATGACTTCGCCTTCCTGCGGCTTTTCCTTGGCGGTGTCGGGGATGATGATGCCGCCCTTGGTCTTTTCTTCGGATTCGACCCGGCGCACAACGACGCGGTCATGAAGCGGACGGAAATTGATGCTTGCCATTGTCTGTTTCCTCGATCAAATGACATTGCCGGGTGCGACCCGGATGAAAGGACTGTTAGCACTCGCCTCGGGGGAGTGCTAACGGCAGGGCATTTAGGCTTAGGCCCGAAGAGAGTCAAGAATTTGTCCCGAAAATTTTTTCAAATGGTGAACGGCGATGAGGCTGCTATCGCCTCGCGCCATCGCGACTCCCCGCACTGATGCGGCGGCAGGATCTGCTGAGAAGCATGCGATCCTAAAGTTCGAAGTCCTGATCGTCTTCAATCTCGATCCAAGGCTCATCCTGCCGGACATGCCTGATATAGAGGATATCGACAGCATCAGTCGCAGCGGCGTAGTGGATTACATAGTCCGCAATGACAAAACGCCTGACTCCGTCGACAGGACAAGCGTCGTCCGGCCGACCCAATTGCGGATAAGACAGAAGATTGCGAAAACCCTTATCGATCTCATGGCGAAATCGCGCGCTCATGGCGAAATCGCGCGGCCGCGGATTGGCTATATTTCTTAAGATACTTGGTTTCGAATAAAATGAATTCGCGCGCGTGATCTGAGAGGCGGAGCTTCCTCAAGCGGCCTCGCCCTTAATAATGGCATCCACGTCACTCAACACATCATCGAGATCGTGATGCCGGCCTGCGGCGATTTCTGCTTTTGCGGCCTGGATGTTACGGATATCCTTGCCCTCCGATGCGAGATAGGCCTTCATCGCCCGCACCATCACCCAACTGCGGCTGCGACTGCAGAGGCCGGCAATCTCCTCGATTTCCGCCAGGACGTCACGCGGCAGCCGCAGCGTTATCGGATCACTCAGGTTCTTATGATTTTCCATCGGAAATCCCGTAGTTTGTAATACAAACCTACCATTCGGCGGCAAATCTGTCAATTTGGACGGGCGCCAACCGATGGCGGGCTGCGACCAAGATGCTCACGACGCGGGAAGCTGCCCAAGCATACGTGCAAGGCCCGGCATTTTGGCGCCGCTTTTCTCGCTGCACTGCATTTAAGCCTTGTCATTGCTCTGCCATTTTGCAATTTGGGGCGCAGGCAAGTCCCGGAGCAATGAATGGCGGAGCGCATCCAATCCTTGAACGACATCGTGAAACATTACGATGTCATCCTTTGCGATGTCTGGGGGGTGCTGCACAATGGCGTGAGCGCCTTTGCTGACGCCTCGGTGGCGCTGAAGGCAGCGCGCGACAACGGCCTGACCGTGGTGCTGATCACCAATTCGCCGCGCCCGCATCCCGGCGTCATGCGCCAGATCGAAGGGCTCGGCGTGCTGCCGGACGCTTACGATCGGATCGTCACCTCTGGCGACGTGACGCGCGGGCTGATCTCGGAGGGCCCGAAGAACATCTACTTCATCGGCGCCGGTAGGGATCACCCGCTGCTCGACGGTCTCGGTGTGACGCTCACGGGCGAAGATGAGGCCGAGATCGTCGTCTGCGCCGGCTTCGTCGACGATGAGAGCGAAACGCCCGAAATGTATCGTGAACTGCTTGCGCGGCTCGCGGCTCGCGATCTCGCGATGATCTGCGCCAATCCCGATCTGGTCGTCGAGCGCGGGCATCGGCTGATCCCATGCGCCGGCGCCCTTGCACAGCTCTACGAGGAACTGGGCGGCGATACCCTTATCGCCGGCAAGCCGCATAAGCCGATCTATTCCGCAGCGCTGGCCGTCGCCGAAGAATGCCACGGCCCCTTGGACCACGCTCGTGTTCTGGCAATCGGCGACGGCATGCCCACCGATGTGCGCGGCGCAATTTCCGAGGGCCTCGAACTCCTTTATATATCGGCCGGCATTCATGCCCGAGACTATATGGACGGCGACACCACCGATGAAGCTGAGCTCAATGCCTTTCTCGAACGCCATCAGGCGCATCCCCGCTGGTGGATGCCGCGGCTTGCGTGAATCCGGAGTGATGGCGCAATGACGGTTTTTCATCGCAACGAACAACGCGGCGAACTGCCGGAAAACCTGCGCGGCGGCGTGCTCGCCATCGGCAATTTCGACGGCGTGCATCGTGGCCATCAGGCGGTGCTGGGCCGGGCGCTGGAGATCGCCCAGGAAAAAAGCCTTCCGTCGCTGGTGCTGACCTTCGAGCCGCATCCGCGCACCGTCTTCAATCCCGAAAAGCCCGTCTTCCGCCTGACGCCTGCGCCACTCAAGGCGCGTATTCTCGAACATATGGGCTTCAATGCGGTGCTCGAATATCCCTTCGACTGGAGCTTTGCCAGCCGCTCGGCGGAGGAATTCATCCAATCGATCCTGATCGACTGGATCGGCGTCAGGGAAGTCGTCACCGGCTTCGATTTTCATTTCGGCAAGGGGCGCGAGGGCGGCCCAGCCTTCCTGCTTGCAGCCGGCGGCCGGCACGGGTTCGGCGTCCAGCTTCTCGACGCCTTTCGCGACGAAAATACCTACGTCGTCTCTTCGACCCATATCCGAGAGCGGATCGCCGAAGGTGACGTCTCTGAGGCCGCCGGCCTGCTTGGCTATCGTTACACGGTGCAGGCGGAAGTGATCCATGGTGCGAAGCTCGGCCGCACGCTGGGCTTCCCAACCGCGAATATGGCACTGCCGCCGGAGACGCAATTGCGCCCTGGCATCTATGCCGTTCGTTTTCGCACCCCCGACGGCGCGCTTCATGATGGGGTGGCGAGTTTCGGTTATCGGCCGACCGTGACCGATAACGGCTCTGCCCTGCTGGAGACCGTGCTCTTCGATTTTTCCGGCGATCTCTATGGCCAGGTCTGCTCCGTCTCCTTGTTCGGCTTTCTGAGGCCGGAAATGAAGTTTGACGGACTCGACCCGCTCGTCGTGCAAATGAACCGGGATGCCGAAGAAGCCCGGGCTCTGCTCTCCGGCGTCAGGCCGCTCAGCCCGATCGACCAGGACGTCTGCTTTTAGTTCCAACCATTTCAAACTGCTAAGCCTCGCTCAAGGGAAGCGTTTTAGAAGCCTCACGTGGGCAGTTGCACGTGATCAGGGCCTCGATTGCCCAGCCGGTGCTCGCAAACCGGACCGCCTTCCGGTTTACGAGCGACTGGTGCCGTGTGACTGCCCTGTCCTATTTGCGGAGCGCGAACGTCGACATGGCAGCCCTGTCCATCCTCATTCCCGTCGAGGCGCATGAGACGCGCCCCACCACGCTGATCGAGGCGATCGCGGCCAAGCCCAATATCGATCTCGAAATCGTCGTCTTGCCGCAGTCCGACGACGTGGCCGTTCGCGAGGACCTCGCAGCCCTTGCGGCCCTTGATCCGCGCGTACGGGTCGTGACCCTTAGCGATCAATCCCTTCCGACCATGGCGCTCTGGAACCGCGCCGTCGCCGAAGCACGTGGCCGCTGGCTGACTTTGGTGAAGCCCGACGATATCATCGAGCCCGAAGCGCTGATGGTAGCCGACTACGCCAAGGGCAAGCTCGGTGCGCTCGACGCCGTCGGCTGGAATGCACTGCAGATTTCGCCTTCCGCCGAGCCGGGCAAAAGCCCGTCCGTAGCAATCCCGACCAAATACGACATCATGGAATTCAACAAGACTGACCAGCTCAAGAGCTTTTACCTCTGGGAAGGCGCCGGCCACGTGCCGAAAGTGCCGTTCGGTCTCTATCATGGGCTGCTGTCGCGCGAGCTTGCCGAAAGCATCGCCCAGACGATCGCCGCTTCGGGTCGCGAACACGCTCTGGCGCAATGGGAATGGACGGCACGCGCCGTGCTGATGGGCGAGAAATTCGTCTTCTGCGCCCGGCCGCTGTCGATCATCGACACCAAGCCCTATAGCGCACCGGCCGAGCCGATCCGCAGCGGCGGTTTTCCGCTCCATGCCGGTCTGGGCGTGACGGGCGGCATTGCCGAGGTGCAATATTCCGTGTTCGCCGAAATGGGCGCCCACTGGACCGGATCGCACGAGAACTTCGTCCGCGCGACCATGTTCGACTGCATGTTCGAGACCGACCAGCCGGCCTTCAACCGGCGCGGCAACGGCTATTTCGCCGCGCTCCAGCAATGGGAGGGCGGCCAGCATGCGCAGCTCTTCCGGCCGCAATTCCTCGGCGAGCGCGCGCCCGACATGCGCCGCGGCCTGCACGGCAATGTGCTGATGATCGACCGGCACATCGCCGGTGCCAGGGACGCGCAACAGTTCTATAAAGTGATCCGCAATTTCCTCGTGCCGATCGGCATTATCTGCGGCGCCCAGGCGGCGGCCTGAACAGTCCGTTCGACGATCGGTTGTTTCTCTCGGACTGGTTTCCGCGTATGCCGGCATGGTATCGCGCCTATGCCGAGAGGAAATTGATCGATGACGACCACTGCCCCTGACAGCCTGGTGATCCTGCTGCACGGTGTCGGCTCGAACGGCGCCGACATCAGCCAACTGGCGTCGGTTTGGCAGTCCAGGCTGCCGACCACGGCTTTTGCAGCGCCGGATGCGCCGCATCGGTCGAGTTTCGGCAATGGCTATCAATGGTTCAGCGTCGCCGGCGTGACCGAAGAAAATCGTCCTGGGCGGATCGTCGAGGCGCGCGCTTCCTTCGACGGGACGATCGAGCAGGTGCTCGATGAGCATGGTTTTGCCGATCGTCTCGACAGGGTTGCCTTTGTCGGTTTTTCGCAGGGCACGATCATGTCGCTCGACGCCATCGCTTCCGGGCGCTGGCCTGTCGCCGGCGTCGTCGGCTATTCCGGCCGCCTCGCTTCACCGCTGCCTTTGAAGCCTTCGCGGGATATTCGGGTGCTGCTGGTGCATGGCGATGCGGATGCGGTGATTCCGGTCGGTGAGACACCGGCAGCGACCGCGTCGCTGCAGGCGCTCGGCGTGCCGGTGGAAATGCATATCCTGCCTGGCATAGGCCATACGATCGACAGCAAGGGAGCGGCACTGGGCGCCGCGTTTTTGGCCGGCTTGTTCGGACAGTAAGTTCAAGCGCGGCCGGCCAAATCCCAGCACGGATCGCCCGGGAAGGCCGACCGGAAATGGGCAAGCGTGCCCTTGGATTGCTTGTCGGTTTTTTTGTCGAGCTTGACTTGCTCGCCGGGCAGGAATTGCGTTGCGCAGTACCATTCGAGCGGCGTGCGGCCGGTAACGGAAGCAAAATCGTGGTGATGTTTCGGTTCGGCCAATAGCGATGACCAAAGTGAGACGAAAGCGTTGACCGAGTGTTCGGGGCTGTATCGTTCCCGTGCCGTCTTTCCGGCATTCCGGCCGATTGCTTCGACTTCTTCCGGTGCATCCAAAAGCCGATCGATGATGATCTGACATTCATCGACCGACGCGGCAATGAAGCCGGCGACGCCGTGCTCGACGATCGCCTTTTCGGCCGGGTTGGCGAGCACGACCGGAACAAGGCCGAGCGACATCGCCTCAATCAAGGCGTTCTCTGCCGTCCCGTAGTGATCTGGCTGCAGAGGATAGAAGAAGATGCGGGACTGCGAGAGGGCGGTTTGAGGGTCGGCGGTCCCTCCCATGAAATGGATGCGCTCGGGATGGCGCATCGAGCGGGCTTTGGCTGCGACATCGCTTGCCGGGTCGTGGCTGCCCCAGATTGCGACCTGCGTATCGTGGGAGAGCGCGTCGATGGCGTCGAAGAAGCCGGGATGCATTTTGATGAAATCGACGGTGCCGAGGTAGGTGATTGGATATCGAACGTTGCGGCCTTGATTACCCCCCTCTGCCCTGCCGGGCATCTCCCCCTCAAGGGGGGAGATTGGCAAGAGGCTCGCTTCCTGCCCCGAACAAAAACCGGATGTAAAGCACACGCCACCCATTTGAGGCAGGGCCGTGCCCCAACCAATCCCCCCCATTGAGGGCGAGATGCCCGGCAGGGCAGAGGGGGGCGCCACGTCCAGAAACTTCAGAGGCGGATTTTTAGCCGGCGCCGACGCAAATCCAAACCCGCTACCGATGCTGGAAAGACGCGCGCGCTGCTCCGCAGGCAAACCCTCACCCGACACCATCGACGCCGGTGTCGTGAACACGAACCTGTCCGCCGCCTCAAAAAATCCCGGCGCGATCACCGGCCTGAACAGCCCCGACACATGCGACCAGAACACCGAGCGCATTGCCGGAAACGCCGCCCTCGCCAGGCATTCTAACAATTTTGGATGATTCCAGAACTCGAACTGGACGATATCCGCCCCGGCACAATGCCGTGTGACATCCTCGACATCCCGGGCGAGAACAATCTCACCGCCATGCGCCGCAATCTCATCGGCATAGCGCCGGTCACGCGGCTCTTCGAGCAACAGGTAGGTCTGACGCACATCCGCCGGCATGACGGCCCTTATCGCAGCATGGGCCTTGCCGACCCCGCCGCCCAGATGGGCCGTCACATGCAGGACATGCATTATTCGGCTGCGACCTGCGGCAGGATTTTCAGCCCGCCCGGCGCAGGTACTGCCGGGTTGATCTTCACCTTGGCCCGGAATTTTTCCAAGAGCATGTCGCGGTGATCGTCGATATTGTCCGGAAGGCAGTGGGTGAGCTGGCCGCAGGAGCCGCAGACCTTGTTCTCGCAGCGGCGGCCTTCAAGATGCTGCAGGCGCAGCGCGTTCATCTTGTCGGAATTCCAGATCTCTTTCAGCGATTCCGTGCGCACGTCGCCGATGATCAGCTTGCGGCCCCAATCGAGGAAACAGGACGAAACCAGGCCGTCGGCATTCACGCTCATGGCGTAGAAAATATAGGGGCATGTATCGGTTGGCTTCAGGTCCTGCTGATAGATGCCCTTATCGCCGATCTTGATGCCAGAGCGTTCCTCGACGTTGAATTCGGGCCAGCAGGGGGCGAAATTCTCGATGAAGATGCGGTCGCAGTAATCACCGAACGTGTCGAAGAATTCCTGGCGCTGGGCTTCGGTAATGAGTTCGCCTGGGATCTTCAGCGAGATTTCCATGTCGCCCTTGTTGGCATAGAGCCATTTCACGCCTTCGATGAACTTCGGGAAATCGAAATTGAAGCCGGTGAATTCCTGGTAGGTTTCCTTGGTCATGCCGTCGACAGAGATGTTGATCTTGTCGAGACCGGCCTCGATCACCGGCGCCAAGCGCTCCGGTGTCAGGAACGTGCCGTTGGTGGTGGTGTCGATATAGTCGACATAGCCGCTCTTCTTGGCATAGCGGATCATGTCGGCAAGACGCTTGTTGAGGAAGGGCTCGCCGTCCTTATACATGCGCAGCACCTTGATCGGCTTGCCGAATTCGGCGAGGTCGTCGATCGCCTTGGTAAAAGTCTCGTATTTCATCGCGCCCTGATAACGGCCGGTATCGGCGATCAGTTGGCGGTGCCCGGTGGGGCAGAACGTGCATTTGAAATTACAGGAGCTGGCCGGATCGATGAAGACGATGAAGGGCGTGGGAAGCGGGATCACGGTTTCCAGCGGGGTCCGCCCTTCGAGGTTAATTCTCGGCTTCAGCTGCGCTTTCATGGGTCTCTCCGGTTCCGATCCGGTTCAAAATCCGAATCGTTCACAATGCCTCGGGCGTAATTCCGCAGACGACAGCTAATCCGGAAACCATGGTGCGAGGCTGACCGCGCGAGAACGCGTGCGGCCTCCCACCAGGCGCGTCATCGCGTTTCGGAAGAGACTGTCCGCGTCCATTCGCGTCGACGGGAAGTGTGAACGGAGACGGTTATTTTTTCGTGAAAATGCGGACAGACGGAGCGAAGAAGCAGGCCCGAGGGCCTGCCATCCGTTGTGATGAATTCTCAGGCGTCGAGGATATTGGCAAAACCGCCATAGACCATGCGCTTGCCGTCGAAGGGCGGCTTGAGCTCCTGCATACGAGGATCGGTCATGAGCTTGGCCCAGGCCTCGTCGCGTAATGTTTTCGACGGCCATTCGACCCAGCCGAAGACTACGGTCTCATCGGTCGTTGCCTGGACTGCGCGGCCAAAGTCAGTGATCTTGCCATCCGGAACGTCGTCGCCCCAGCCATCCACCAACCTGGTCGCGCCATAATCGAGAAAAAGCGCGGACGATTGCGCGGCAAAGGCCTTATACTCATCCTTCCTGTCATCCGGGACGGAAATGAGAATGCCATCGACATAGCCAAACGATCCGCCGGGGCCAACGTCCGATATCACGGCGAAGCCGCCATAGATCATGCGCTTGCCATCGAAGGGCATGTCGGCGAACGCATCCATGCGCGGATCTTCTATCATCTTCTTGTTGGCTTCGAAGCGGGCCTCGCGGCTGGGATAGGTAAACCACGAGAAGACGATCACTTCGTCGGGCTCGGCTTTGACCGCGCGGCGGAAATCGGTGAGCTTGCCCTCGGGCACATTGTCGCCCCAGTTCTCGACCATGCGGCTGGCGCCGAATTCCCTGATCAGCGGCAGCGCGGTGTTTGCGTGCTTGAGGTAAAGTTCCTTGTTGGCGGCCGGAACAGCAGCCACGAAGCCTTCGATATAGCTCATTTCTTTCTCCTCAGTGTGTGACATGCACGCTCGGACTGTGGCAGCCGGGCGCCGCAAATACTCAATCGCTTCAGATGCAGAATTTTGACAGAAAGGTTGATATCAACTCATCATGAACGCGTCAAACGGCCAATGGGCGAAGCCTGCAAGATTGCGAATGGATATCAGGTCGCAGCCCGGACCTTTGCGACGATATCGGCAATCCGTGCATTGCCTTCATGCTCCGGCTTTCGGGCGCGGACAAGGCAGGCTTCGGATTTGAGGACGACGCCATCCGAAAGGATTCTCAGATGGTTGGCCTTGAGCGTCGAGCCGGTCGAGGTGATGTCGACGATGATATCGGCCTGACCGGCTGCCGGCGCGCCTTCGGTGGCGCCGAGACTTTCAACGATGCGGTAGAGTTGGATGCCGTGCTTGGAGGAGAAGAATTGCTGTGTCAGCCGCCAATATTTGGTGGCGATCTCCAGGCGGCGGCCGTGGCGGGCGCGGAAATCCGCAGCGACGTCGCCCAGATCGGCCATGCTGTCGACGTCGAGCCAGATTTCCGGCACGGCGACGACGACATCGGCATGGCCGAAGCCGAGCCTAGCGCAGAATTCGGCCTTCTTGTCCGCCTCGGCCAGGTCTTCGCGCACCAGATCCTCGCCAGTGACACCGAAATCGACCGTGCCGGCACCGATCTCGCGGGCGATCTCGGACGCCGACAGGTAAGCGATCTCGATATCATCGGCGCCCTCGACGCGACCGCGATAGGAGCGGTCACTGCCGACGGCGGCGATTTTCAGGCCGGCGCGTTCGAAAATCGCCGAGGCATCGTCTTTCATCCGGCCCTTGGAGGGCAGAGCGATGGTGATCATGCGCGTTCCCCTCTCGCGGTTTCGATCCGATCGAGCCAGAGCGAGAAGCCGACAGCCGGAATTTCCTCGGCCGCACCCAACAGTGTCAGCATCCGGTCGAAACGACCGCCACCGGCCAGCACGCGATGGTCGCCGCGTAAGCCAACCTCGAACACCAGACCGGTGTAATAATCGAGCGGACGGCCGAAGGCGGCGCGCCAGGTGATGTCGGAGAGTTTCACACCAGCATTGGCGAAGGCGGCAACGCGGGCATCGAATTGGTTGACCGCGCCTTCAAGCGGCAAGCCGGTGCTTTTGGCAAAATCGGTGAGCACGCCCGGCGCATAGCGCAGGCTGACATTCAGTGAGAGGAATTCGCGCAGCACATCCAGCTTGGCGGGATCGAGCGATGTGTCGGCCAGCGCCAGTTTTTCCTTGAGACGGCGGGCAATGTCTTTTGGCGCACGGCTGGCATTGGTGAGATAGCCAGTGACCTGCATCCGGTTGTCGATCCAGGCGACGAGGCCACCGTCGTCGCCGCTTGCCAGCAGTGCCTCGATTTCGGGAGCAAGGCCCTGGACCTGTTCAGGCTTGGCGAGGCGCAGCATCAGCGCCTCCAACTGTTCCTGCTCGCCAAAAGCGTGGATCAGCCGTTTCTGCCAGCCGGCAGGTAGGCCAAGGGCGGCGACCACCGCCTCGAACACAGCCTGGTCGCCCATGGTGACCGACAGCGCTTTGCCTGGGAGCAGTTGGCTGAGAATGGTCATAGCGTCGGCAACGGCGCGCGCATCGGCGCTCGCCGTGTCGCGTGTGCCGAGATCCTCGATACCGGCCTGATAGAACTCATTGCTGCCGTCGCGCCGCTGGCGAAAAACTTCGCCGAGATAGGAATAGCGTTTCGGCGTGCCGGTGGCCGATTCGATATGGCGCCGGCAAACGGGAATGGTGAATTCCGGCCGCAGGCAGAGATTCTCGCCGGTCTCGCTCTGGGTCAGGAAGATGCGGCGGCGTAGGTCTTCGCCGGCTATGTCGAGGAAGGGCTCGGCCGGCTGGATGACGGGTGTGTCGACGCGTTCGGTCTTCAATTGGCCGAAGAGCGAGAGGAGGTCGGGGGCGAAGTCGGGGAGGTTGATCAGGGCCATGACGTGGCTCCGATGATGCTTTTGTCTGTCGTGCCCTTGCATTCACCCCTCACCAAGCGCGCCCAAGCACTCGACTTCGTCTCGCGCGGGCTTGCTATCCTCCCCCACAAGGGGAGAGGTAAGGTGCCCCGAACGGCCGTCTCAATTGTGGCAAGGCCGTGCCGCAGGTTTTCCTCTCCCCTTGTGGGAGAGGATACGAAGGCCGCGAGAGGCGGAGCCGATCGCTTGGCCGAAGTTGGTGAGGGGTAATCCCACATCTCAGCCAGACCGCTTCCGATCCTCGGCCTGATCGGCCAGCATTTCACGAACCTTGGCGACAAGTTCGCCCTCGGCCACCGACACCTGTGCCACGCGCGCTCCGCGCCAAGCAACATTGTCGGTGATCTCGCCGGAGAGGCGCTTGCCCTCGATCAGATCCTTGATCTGAACCACGCCCTGCGCACGTTCGTCGCCACCCTGGATGATGGCGAGCGGTGCGCCACGGCGGTCGGCATATTTCAGCTGGTTGCCGAAATTCTTCGGATTGCCCTGGTACATTTCGGCACGGATGCCGGCATGACGCAGCTCCTGGACGAATTTCTGGTAGCGGCCGAGGCTTTCGACGTCGCGGTCCATGACGCAGACGACGACGGGAGCGATCACTTCATCGGCGCCGAGCTTGCCGAGATTCTTCAGCGCCGTCATCAAGCGTGAGACGCCAATGGAAAAGCCCGTGGCCGGCACCGGCTGGCCCATGAAACGGGAGACGAGACCGTCGTAACGGCCGCCGCCGCCGACGGAGCCGAAGACGACCTTTTCGCCCTTTTCGTTGGTGACGTCGAAGAGCAGTTCGGCTTCGAAAACCGGGCCGGTATAATATTCGAGGCCACGGACGACGGAGGGGTCGATCTTGATGCGAGTTGTATCGTAACCACCGCTGACGGCGAGCGCGCCGATCGTGTTGAGTTCGTCGACGCCTTCCTGGCCCTTGGTCGTGCCAGCGAGCAGTTTGGCGAGATCATCGGCGCTTGCCGCATAGTCCTTGATGCCGACGAAGAACAGGACCTTGTCGATCTGCTCATCGCCAAGGCCAGCGCCCTTGGTGAAGTCGCCGGATTCGTCCTTACGGCCGGTGCCGAGCAAGAGCCTGACGCCCTCGGTGCCGAACTTGTCGAGCTTGTCGATGGCGCGCAAAACCGTCAGGCGACGGCCGGCATTGTCTTCGCCGCCGAGGCCGATGGCTTCCATGACGCCGTCGAGCACTTTGCGGTTGTTCACCCGGATCACGTAGTCGCCGCGCTTGATGCCGAGCGCTTCCATCGTATCGGCCATCATCATGCACATTTCGGCATCCGCCTGAACGCCGGCGGCGCCGACCGTGTCGGCGTCGAACTGCATGAACTGGCGGAAGCGTCCGGGGCCGGGCTTTTCGTTGCGGAAGACGTAGCCGGCGCGATAGGTGCGGTAGGGGAGCTGGATTTCCTGGAAATTTTCCGCGACATGGCGGGCGAGCGGCGCGGTCAGGTCATAGCGCAGGCTCATCCATTGCTCGTCATCGTCCTGCAGCGAGAAGACGCCTTCGTTCGGCCGGTCGCTGTCGGGCAGGAATTTACCCAGCGCATCGGTATATTCGAACAGCGGCGTCTCGACCGGATCGAAGCCGTAGCGCTCATAGACTTCGCGGATTTTTGCGGTCATCTCGTTGACCGCACGAATGTCGGATGCCTCGCGGTCGACGAAGCCGCGCGGCAGGCGGGCCTTCAATTTTTGCGGCTTCTTGGGCTTGTCATTCATGGCGGGCGGTCCGGGCGTGATGGCTTTGCGGCTTGCTCTAACGGATTGACGAATAAGCGGCAAGAGTTATGCGCAACGGTTTGAGAACCGGCAAGAATCTCCTATTCAGGCGACATGCTGCTCGAAGCCCTGAATTTCGCCGCTACCTATGCGCAGTCGCCGCGCCGCAAGGCCGGTGAAATCAATTCTTCGGTCATGCTCTGGGCGCGGGCGCGGCGTTGCGCGCGAGCCTGGGCGGCACATGAGCAGAATTGCCGGGCCTTCATCCAGAAGGCGATGGAGGCTTTGCCCAAACGGCGGGTGGCGGTTGTGCTCGGTTCCGGCCTGCTGCGCGACGTGCCGATCGAAGCCCTTTCCCGGAATTTCGACGAAATCCGGCTCTACGACCTGCAGCATCTGGCGAGCGTCAGGACATGGGCGACGCTGAAAGGTCTTCGCAATCTGCGCTTCGAGCATCGCGACATAGCGGGCTTTTCGGGAATCGGCGAAGGCCGTGTGCCAGGACCGCTTGATTTCCTCGACGCAATCGCCGATCTCGATTTCGTCATCTCCGCCAATGTCATTTCGCAAATCGGCATCGGGCTCGGCGGCGTGGTCGGCAAGGATGGTGCTCTGCCAAACGATACGATAGCCCGCTTGCTGCAGGCGCATATCGACGGGCTGAAGGCGCTTGGCGGGAAAAGCTGCCTCTTGACCGACACCTCCTATGACGTCGTCGACAAGGCAGGCATGGTCGTCGAACACGATGACCTGATGCGTGGCATCACCCTGCCCGCACCTGAGGCCGAATGGCTCTGGCCGGTGGCGCCGTTCGGCGAAGTCGATCCGAACTGCCAGGCCATTCACCGCGTTATGGCGGCAGTGCTGTAGCCTGCAAGCTTGGCGCCGAATTGGCATTTTTCAATTTTGAACGATCGGCTGCAATTTTTGGGCTTTATTCAACTGATGGCGCGGCCTAGCTTCCGCGCGCAAAGCCATGGGAGGATATTAGATGGCGTCCACCGACATCACACTCTGGAACGGCAAGACAATCCCGCGTCTCGGCATGGGTTGCTGGGCGATCGGCGGCCTCTACTACAAGGGCGACATGCCGCTCGGTTGGGGCGAAGTCGATGACGACGAGTCGGTCGCAGCAATCCACAAGGCGCTCGATCTCGGTATCCGCTTCTTCGACACGGCGTCCAACTATGGCGCCGGTCATTCCGAGATCGTGCTGGGGCAGGCACTGGCCGGGCTCGACGACGTTATCATCGCCACCAAATTCGGCAATGTCAGCGATCCCGACACACGGCAATCCACAGGCGTGTGCGCCGACGAGGCCTATATCCGCGACTCCGTCGACACCTCGCTTCGCCGGTTGAGGCGCGACCGGTTGGACCTGCTGCAATTTCATCTCAACGACTTTCCGCTGGAAGAATCGGATGCAGTGTTCGACGTGCTCGGACGGTTGCGCGAGGAAGGCAAGATCGCGGCCTTCGGCTGGAGCACCGACTTTGCAGATCGCGCGGCACGGCATGCCGGTCGCAGCGGCTTCGTCGCGGTGCAACACCAGATGAACGTCTTCTCGCGGGCCGATGAAGTATTGAAGGTCATCGAGAGCAACAACCTTGTTTCGATCAATCGTGGTCCATTGGCGATGGGGTTGCTGAGCGGCAAGTACAGGCCGGACACGCAGATCGCGGCCAACGATGTCCGGGCTTCCGGCGTCAACTGGATGATCTATTTCCAGGATGGCCGCGTGGCGCCCGAATTTGCCGGCCGGCTCGATGCAGTCAGGGATTTGCTGCAGAGCGGTGGCCGGACGCTGTCGCAGGGTGCGCTCGCCTGGCTCTGGGCCAAATCGCCGCGCACGCTGCCGATCCCCGGCTTCCGCACGGTGGCGCAGGTAGAGGAGAATGTCGGAGCCCTGGACAAGGGGCCGCTGTCCGCTTCCGTCATGGCCGGGATCGATGCGGCGCTCGGCGCGCTGGCTAACGCCGCCTGATCGGCCATCCCTCCGGACGCTCGGCCACGACCGACACCGGGTCGCCGATAGCGATCCGGCCGGTGCTGCGCGGCACGACATTCCAGCCGAACAGCACGCCGGTCACGCGACGATCGTCTGACATCCGAAGCCTGCGCATTGCCGGCATCGGATCGGGGCCGCCGCGTTCGCCGGTCAACTGGTCCTGCGTCGTCATGATGCAGCGGGTGCAGGGTTTTACCAGTTCGTAACGGATACCGGCGATCTCGACCGCCGCCCAGCGGTCGTCGGCGAAGGGTTCGTCATCCTCGACGACGATGTTGGGGCGGAAGCGATCCATGCCGAATGTCTCGGCACCCATGGCCTGCGTCATATCGGTCAGCGCCCTGAGCGACCCGGTCGTGGCGATCAGGATCGGATAGCCGTCGGCAAAACCGGTTTGCACGCCCTCGCCGGCCCAGGTGGCGCTGCAGGGCCGGACCGTGCCGTCGTCGGCATGGACAAGGCGCACCGGCGCGGCCAGCCAGGCGCTGAGCGTCATATTGACAGCGTCCGAAGCGACGCTGGCATTGGTCGGCGTGCCCCAGATGTCGACATCGACGCGACGGTCGGGGTCGAAGGTCACCGTCAGATGCTCTTCGCTGCCGGCCTTGGAGAGATGCAGCGCGCCGTGCGATGCGACGGCCGTCACCTGCGCCAAAGCCTGCAATTCCCGCTGGGTGATGAATTTGCCGTCGCGGTCCACGACCATGTAACGGCGGTCACCCGACAGACCCCAGGGCGTCACCTCGGCTTGGTCCTGATCGATAACGCGGCCGCTTTTCAGGGGATAGATGTGCAGCGATTTGACCTTCACGCGCCGATTTCCTCCAGCATCATATCCCGGAAAAGGTGGAGCCGGCGATGACGCTCCGCGGCCATTGTCCGTCCCGCCTCGGTCTGAAAACCATCCGCGAGCTTGAACAGCTTGGCGGGAAAATGCTCCAGCGCAAAGCGCTTGTCGTCAAGCGGCCGCTCCTCGGCTCGCGGGTTCGACGGATCGTAAAGAAGCGAGCCCATGCGGCCGCCGATATAAAAAAGCCGTGCGACGCCGATCATGCCGATGGCGTCGAGCCTGTCGGCATCCTGGAGAATTTTTGCCTCCAGAGTTTCAGGCGGGATAGCCGCAGAAAAACTATGGGCGGCGATGGCATGGGCGCAAGCCTTGATGCGCTCTTTCTCCCATCCCATTTCGGCCAGGATGTCGCTTGCCTTCTCCGCCGCCAGCCGTGAGGCCTGGGACCGGAGCGGTGAATTCTTTTCGACGGAGACGCAATCATGCAGCAGCACGGCGGCGGCGAGCATCTCGCCATCGCCCCCCTCCTCAGCATGAATCTGCATGGCATTGGCAAACACCCGGCCGATATGGCCGATGTCATGCGCGCCGTCGTCGCTGGCGACCGCGTGCGGAATCAGCTTTTCGGCAAGTTGTTCAAAGGGCTTGAAGATCGGGGCGAAATCATTGTGCTGCATGCCCCTCTTCTAAAGGCTTTCAGGGCCGAAGGGAATGTCGAAAGACTATTCCGCGGCAACCGGCACCGGGCGCTGCCGGTTGCGCCAGAGCCCGGTGAGGAAGCGCCGCGAGGGGTCCTCGATCACAGTGTAGCTTGCCCAGGCGACGAGATAGGCGAGCGCGATCGACAGCGCGAGCGCGGCTTCCACCGGCAGGAAATGGAAGAAGTGCATGCCGAGGAACATGATCGGCAGGTGGAAGAGATAGAGCGAGAAGCTGATCTTGCCAACGAACGCCAGAGGCTTCGAGGCAAGAACGGCCGCAGAAATCCGGTTGCCGCAGGCGGCCAGATAGACGATCACCGTCCCGGTCAGCGCCGAACTTATGCCCCAGAAGGACGTCTTGAGCGGCCAGAAACCGCGCGCGACGATGAAGAAGACCAGGAGGGCAAGGACCGCAATGCCGGTTATGTCGCCGTCCGGATGGTTTTTCTGCTGGCCATAGAAGCGGCCGGCAAGTGCGCCAAAGAGGAAATAGGGCAGTTTCGACGTCAGCAGGATGCCGGGGCCGGGAAAGTCAAAATAGGTGTCGACGACCAGGAAGGCGGCGGTTGCCACCGCGACGATCTGATATTTCCTGGGATCGCTGAACCAGAGCCAGATCAGCAGGAAGAAGATGTAGAACTGGATTTCCGGCGGGATCGACCAGAAGACGCCGGTCGAGCCGAGGAGCAGCACGTGGCGCAGCAGTTCCGTGGTTCCGGTAATCGGATGGATATATTCGGCGCCGTAGATCGCCGACAGCGCCGCGACGAACAGCACCGCCACGAGATAGACCGGATAGATGCGGGCGAAGCGGTGGACGAGATAGTCTCCGGCCGCCACAGCACGATTGCCGTAGAGCAGCGCCATCAGGAAGCCGCTGAGCGAGAAGAAGATCGCAACGGCCTCGTCGCCGGTCGGCAGGTTGATCCAGGGATTGGACGACGGATAGAAGAAGTTGATATGCGCATAGACCACGGCCGACGCGGCAATGCCGCGCAGACCGTCAAGGCTGCCAATCCTGAAATCCTGCGCCATCGAAAAACCTGCTCCGGTCCGCGGGCCCATGCGGACGACCGGATCGACGTTAGGCGTCTGGCGTTAACGATCGGTCAACGGCCGCCTTCTTCGGCTGGCGTGTCGGAAGACGGCATCGGAATGTCCGCTTTCGGCACATCCTTGTTCAGGCCGGTGAGGATCGTCTGGTAGAAGCGTCCAATTCCGATCAGAGCGACGCCGAGACCGATGAAGGAGAGCACGCGGAACAGGCCTTCGAGATTGGCCATGTCGACCAGGAACACCTTGACCACGGCGATCAGCACCAGCACGGCAGAGGCGATGCGCAGGCTCTTTGCGCGGAAGCGGTAGCCGACGACCAGAAGCGCGACGCCGAGCAGCAGCCAGACCACCGAATAGGTGTAGAGTTCGGGCTGCAGGAAGCCCTTCCACTCCGAAATGTCGGCACCGTGAAACGTGCGGCGCACCGTCAGCGACACATAGGCAAAGAGCAGGCTCGCCCCGGTCAGCGCCAGAGCGATGACATAGTGCAGCGGCCGGCGCCCGCGGGCGAACAGGGCGGCGAAGCCATAGGCGAGACCCGGCAGGAGATAGGCAAGGAAAAGCAGGTTGAAGACCGGTATCTTGCCGGTCGGCTCGCCGGTGAAATAGGGGTTGAGGCCGACATAGTGAGCGGAAATCACGAAGACCATAGAGATATAGCCGACCGCCATCGAGCCGGTGCGGAAGACGATGCTCGGCTGGCGCAGATCGAGCGCCATCAGTGTCACGGAAGCGCCGATGGTGAGCAGCGTATAGATCGACTGTTCGGCCAGCGTCTCAGTGGCATCGTTGAGCACGCCGCCATTCATCGCATGGCGGACCAGGATGGCGATGGTCAGCAGCGCAAACAGGCTGGCAAGCGCCTCGAGCACGCTGCGGATGCGCAGATCCGGGCTGTTGCGCATCAGCCAGGCGGAGATGATGAGAAGCAGCGACGGTATGCCATAGCCGAGCAATAGCGCGTTGAAGACGGGCGTCTTGGAAAGGTGCGTGACGCCGACGATGGTCGGTTCCCAGGCGATGCGGCCGGCGACGAAGATCGCTGCGGCAGCCATCGCCCAGGGCAGGCTCGGCCAGGCTTTTGCACGGCCGGCAAGAAGATAGATGAAGCCGAGGATGGCGGCGCCGATCGTGGTCGGGGCGTCGTTGGTCATCACCAGGAGCGCGTAGAGGAAGCTCGCCCAGGACGCGGCGACGAAGAGATCACGGGTGAAGACGTAGCGGCCGTCGAATTCCGGCGACCGGAAGGTCATGAACGCTCCGGCCAGATAGGCGAAACCGAGGACGATCGCGAATAGGCCGTGCTGCAGATCGAAGAAATAGTTGCCGAAATAGACGAAGCTGATGGTGGCGAGCGCCAGCGGAGTGACGGCCGAGATGACGCTCCAGACGATCGTGTGCGGGCTCTGTTCGCCGCGACGCAACAGGTTGAGCGCGATGCCCATGGCGGCGAAGAAGGCGCCGAGGCCAAGTGCGATCCAGGTGACGAGGACCGGGTCGAAATAGACCGGTGCTTTGGGAGCCGTGGTCGTGTTGGTGGCGAAAGTCGAGGTGCTCGTTGCGGCAACGACGACATTGAGGCCGCCGAGTGCTGCGATGGCGGAGAAGATCGCCGGGTAGATCGCATATTTCCGCGCCGCGCCGAATAGCGCCAGCGCAAGGGTGAGCACGATAAAGCCCGTAAAAATGTAACCGCTGCTAACGAGATCGGGCGCGAGGAAGATGACGGCTGTGATAGTGGTGCCAATCGCCGCGACGAGGGTGCTTGCCATGTGCGGCGGCGCGAGCAGCAATTCCCAGGGGCTCGTGGTCTTGATCGGCGTCCTCTCAATGGCCGGCACCTCAGCGCTCTCTGGCTGTTCGGCGCCTTCCGGCACAACGGCTTCACTTTCCAGCGGTTCAGTCGCGGGCACCGAGGGAGCGGATGTCAAACGTCCGGGCCAGATAAAGGCAAGCCCGGCAATCATGATCAGTAGGGTGAGCACGACCGGCAGGACCTGGAAGGGATTGGCGCCCATGACATAGAGAATGGCCCAGCCCACCAGTCCGGCATTGGCGATGGCTGGTGTCACCCGCCATTGCCTGAGCTTGGAGGCAAGCGTGCCGGCGATCCAGGCGATCGACAGGAAGCCGAACAGCGGCCAGGGGCTCGGATGCTCGGAGTGGACAAGCAATGGCGTCACGAAGGAGGCGATCAATCCCAGGCCCGCCAATCCCTGGCCGTGCAGCAGCGATAGCGCCAGCGTCGCCAGCGAAATAGCGCAGAGCAGCAGGAAGGTCGTGGCCGGGCCGATATAGGCGTAGATTTCGTGGGAAGCGAACACCACGCCGAACAGGGTCAACGAACCGGCGGCGGTGAGGACACCCGGGATCATTGCATTGGCGAAGGTCTTGGCAGTGTCGAGCGCGGTGCGGCGGCGCAGCACTTCGCCGACAACCATCAGCGTCAAGCCGAAGAGAGCCGCGAGCGACAAACGCACGGCGGGGCTGAGAAGCCCCTGGTCAATCGAATATTTGACCGCGAAAATGCCGGCGAAGGCCAATGCGAGGCCGCCAACCCAGACGGTCCAGCGGGCGGCGAGCTTGGATTCGAGGCTTTCCTTGGGTTTTGCCGGTTCGGTCACGGCGGCAGGGCTGGCTGCGGTTTCGGCTATGGGAGGAACGGCTTCTGAGAAGGCAGCGGCCTCGGCTGCGGCTTGTTCGCGCGCCGCGTCTTCGAGCGCAGGTTCTGCATTTTCCTGTTCAGTGACTTCAGAAGCGGCTTCCGGCTGGCCGACGTCGACCAAAGCGCCGCGCTCGTCCTGTACCTGTTCGACATGCGGTGCTTCCATTGGCACAGCATTTTGCGAGACGGGACCGCCCCTGAGCGCCTCGATCCGCTTCAATTCACCCTTAAGCGCGGCGATCTCGGTCTCCAGTCGGGCGCGAACGCCGCGGGCGGAGGCAAGGGCCGCGATCGCCAGCGCGATGGATATCAGCGAGATCAAATCGAACATCGTGGACGAATAGCCTTTCCGGCAGCGCCAGGCGCCGCCATTGTCTGTCGGTGCGGGAGACGTTTGGCCAATGGATTTTATTTAGCCGGCATGCTGTCCGTAAGATTTATTCCCCCATGCCGATGATGCCGAAAATTTCCGAAAGCGCAATCGTGCGGGGCAAATCGCAAATAGCGTCTGCACCTTCATCTCCCAAATGCGTCCAAAACTGCCTGCACAAACCCCTCTCGTGCCGAAACCGGCTCGATTCCACGCGGCTCATAGACATGCCGCACCAGAAAATATTGCGTCAGACGGAAGGCATCGGCAAGGCTGGCGCGGTCTGCCGCCACCCGCGACGTCGGCTTGAGAAATTCCGGCAGGTTGAAGAGCTTGTCGTGATAGGGCTGTCCGGCATCGCGGCTCACCGCCCTGCCCGATTTCGGCGACACATAGTCGAGATTTTCGCGGCTGCCGGTCGAGGCACATTGGCTGAGATCGAGGCCGAAGCCGAGGTCGTTGAGAACCGCGAGTTCGAAGCGGATATAAAGCTCGCCGGCCTCCGACGGGTCGCCGAGATGATCGAGCACGATATTCAACATGTCATAGAGATGCGCATGCGGGTCGCGCTCAGGCAACAGCCGGAGCAATGCTGCCAGCGCCTGGACGGCGTGCAGGCTGGCGGCGTGCTCCATCAACTGGGCGGCGCGATAATCGAGCGGTTCGATCGAGAAATTGCCGAGATGCTCGTCGAGCCGCGCCCGCCAATTGACTTCGACGCGGTTGCCCGGCTGCAGCACCGGCTGCATGCTGCGCGAGCGGCCGTTGCGGAGCAGTCCGAGATGGCGGCCACGACCGCGTGTCATCACCTCGGCGATGACACTGGTCTCGCCGTGGCGCTTGACGCCGAGGATGACCGCTTCGTCGGCCCATTCCATGCTACCGACCTCGCTGAGCCAAGGCGATCGGCCGGCAATAGCAGCCGTCGAGATGGTCGTTGACCAAGCCCATGGCCTGCATGAAGGCGTAAACCGTCGTCGGGCCGACAAAGGTCCAGCCGCGCTTCTTCAAATCCTTGGACAGTTTCTGCGAGGCGGGTGAAATCGGGTTGGCTCTCGCCCAGGCGAGATCGATCGCCTCGGGCCGATCGCCAGGCTGTGGCTCATAGCTCCAGAAATAGTCCGACAGCGTGCCGAATTCCCGCTTCAGCTCGATCGCCCGCTTGGCATTGTTGATGGTCGAGGCGATTTTGCCGCGATGGCGGACGATGCCCTTGTCGGCGAGCAGCCGCTCCATGTCGGCCTCGTCGAACAGCGCCACCTTTTCGATGTCGAAATTGGCAAAGCCGGCGCGGAAATTCTCACGCTTCCTCAGGATCGTCAGCCAGGAGAGGCCGGACTGGAAGCCTTCGAGGCAGATCTTTTCGAACAGCCGCCGGTCGTCGCGCACCGGAAAGCCCCATTCCTCGTCGTGGTAATGCATATAATCGGCGAGCCCGCCATGCCAGAAGCATCGGGTGCGGCCGTCCTCGCCGGTGATCAGACCATTTTCGCTCATTGGAATCCTTGACTCATTTCGCTGCCGGAAGCCGGTTTACCACTGCGTAACCGTGTTTCCAAACCCTCCGGTAACCCTGACAAAAGGTTTCCTGACAGGGATAAGGTTTAATGAACACCCGTTTACCATTCGCTTGCCAAAGCGGTCGCATGGTCTTGTCATCGACAACATGGCTTTCAAGTTCAGAGTAGGCCCAATGGTGAACAAAACGCTTCTCCTCGCCGCGGCGATGCTCGCCCTGGCACCTCCCGCCCAAGCCGACGACCGTTACAAGATCGTGCGCCCGGTGATCATCGAATCCGGCATTGCCGGACAATGGGTGATGCAGCTTTCCGGTCCGGTCCGCCCGGTCGTCTATCAGCGTGTCAGGCCCACCGCCTCTCGGCAGCGCGTGCAGCCGGTGCAGAACGACCAGGCGACGGTCAACGGCAACGTCTACTACCAGCAGCAATATACCGATCAGCAGGGTCAAGTTCAAAATATTGTCTATCCGGCGAATGATCCGAACTATACAAGGATCGAACCGCAATATCTGCCGCAGATGGTCGCCTACCAGACCAAGGAAAAGCCCGGCACGATCGTCATCGACACCAACAATCGCTTCCTTTACCTGGTGATGAACGATGGAAAGGCCCGTCGCTACGGCGTCGGCGTCGGCAAGCCGGGTTTTGAATGGGCCGGCGTGCACAAGATCACCCGCAAGGCGGAGTGGCCGGACTGGACGCCGCCGTCGCAGATGATCTCCCGCGAGGCCGCCAAGGGTCATTTCCTGCCGGCGCATATGGACGGCGGCGAGGCCAATCCGCTGGGCGCGCGGGCCATGTATATCGGCACGACCGAATACCGTATCCATGGCACCAACGCGCCCTGGACGATCGGCTATGCGGTCTCGTCGGGCTGCATCCGCATGCGCAACCAGGATGTCGTCGATCTTTACGAGCGCGTCGGCGTGGGCACACGCGTGATTGTCATGTAACACCCGGCAAAAAACGCGACGATTCACGGCTTTGTGACTATTGGCAGGCTGAGCTGCGCGCGTTAGCCTGCTTGAAATTATCGACTCACCCGGTAATTTCGATAGATATTTTCGATGTGGGGGATTCTCGAATGCTGAGACTAATGAATGCCGTGACCGCCGGCATTTTCGCAGCCATGAGTCTGTTCGCCGCCGATGCCGGCGCCGTCACTCTGTCCAAGGCCAAGCCCGTCCAGACGACGAGCGACGTGACATCCGTCGTCATCATGAAGGACCCGCCCCCTCAATTTCGCCGCCGTGTGGTGACCTTGGTGACGAGTGAAAAGCCGGGCACGATCATTGTCGATACCAATCACAAATTCCTCTACCATGTGCTGGGCAACAACAAGGCGACGCGCTACGGCATCGGTGTCGGTCGCGAAGGCTTTGGCTGGTCCGGCGTCGTCAAGGTGGCGCTCAAGGCCGAATGGCCCGGCTGGACGCCGCCGAAGGAGATGATCGCCCGCGAGCGCAAGAAGGGCCATATCCTGCCTGATTATCAGGAGGGCGGCATCGACAATCCGCTTGGTGCTCGCGCGCTCTACCTGTTCGGCAAGAAGGGCGATTCCGGCTTCCGCATCCATGGAACGAACCAGCCCTGGACGATTGGCCTCAACATGTCATCGGGCTGCATTCGGATGATGAACAAGGACGTCGAGCATCTCTATGATCGCACGCCTGTCGGAACCAGGGTGATCGTTGTCGGCCCGGGCAACAGACAGGGCAAGGTGGAATTCGCCGACCAGGGCGTCGATTATTTCCGCGACCTGTTCGCCTCCTTCGAACGATAGACCGAAAGACCAATGATTTCGAAGGCCTGCGGCACCCGCCGCAGGCCTTCGCATTTTGCCCCACTGGTACAATCGTGACAAAAATGTTGCCAATCCGGCACAGGCTTTCGCAGAATTGCATTTTTATGAGCGACCCGCATTTTCCGAGCGCCCGCGACACTATATGAAAACCGAAGCGGGTTTCGCCCAGCAACGGGTCAGGGGACAAGTGCATGCATATTCGGATTTCTTCGGCCATCGGCCTTACGCTTCTTTCTCTGACGGCCCTGCCCGCCGTCGCAGGCGATTGGGAAACCTGGATGCCGACGCTGTCGTTCTACGGCGGTTATCAGACGGCAGCCAACAGCAAGACCAAGGTCAGCGACGGCACCGAATTTGAGACGCAATGGGAGGGCAAGTCCTTCTCGATGCCTCCCTATTGGGGCGTCCGCGGCACTTGGTGGCTAAACGGCATAGGCTATGACAATCTCGGCATCGTGCTCGACTACAGCCACACCAAGGTCTATGCCAGCAAGAATACGCTTGCCAATCGGACGCCGGGCTGGACGCACTACGAATTCACCGACGGCCTGAACCTTGCTACCGTCAACGCCGTCTATCGCTTCCCGCAGGCCGGCCAGCCGTGGACGCCCTATATCGGCGCCGGACTTGGCGTCAACATTCCGCATGTCGAAGTGATTCGTCCCAACAAGGCCGGCACCGACACGAACAAGACCTGGAACTACCAGTTGGGTGGCCCCACCGGTCAGTTGATGGGCGGCGTCGAATATCGCTTCACCGATCACATTTCCGGCTTCACCGAACTCAAGCTCAATTATTCGCATGTCGACGTCAACATCGATTCGGGCGACAAGCTGAAGACCAACCTCTTCACCACCGCGATCAACGTCGGCATCAACTATAATTTCTGATCAATCCGCCGAGCAGGCGACGGCGCCATTCTCATGATGAATGGTGCCGTCGGGTAGCGTGAGCCGCAGGTCATAAGTGCCGCGATAGTCTTCTTCCTCCACCGACTTCGAAATGACGACCAGTTGTACGCTGGCGAAATTCTGCGCTTCCGTGCCGATTTGGTCGATCTTCAACCGCACGTCCTTGTCGTCCCACCAGCGTTCGCTGAGAGCGGTGTCGCCGATCTTGAACTCGGCGAGATTCGCCGGCAGTGCGCCTGACGATTTGACCTTGAGCGACCCGGCGATATTGAACCAGCCTCCGGTGCCGTCGCGGCTCGATGCCGCGCTGAAATGAAAGGCAAGATTGGTGTCGTCGGCGTCGCACCAGACGCCGCCGGTCGCCAAAGCGCTGAGCGGCGTGGCGGCAAGCATAAGAATTCCGAAGGCAAGTGAGACGGGTCGCATGGTTCAGCCCGCCGAGCAGGCGACATCGCCTTCCTTGACGATCACCTCACTGTCTTGCCCCTCGACGACCGCCGGCTGGATTTCCAGCCGATACTTTCCGGCATAGCTGAGCTCATCCTCGTCGGCGACGGTCTGGATCGTCAACTTCACCGAGGCGAAGGGCGTCTTCTCGCTTTCGGTTTCGGCATAGAACTGCAGCTTCAAATCCTTGTCCTGATACCATTGCTGGATGAGACGAAATGAGGACGCGTCGAGCTTTTTGAGAGCCGGATCAATCTTGGGATGTTTGGCTTCAAACGCACCCTTGGACTCGTAAAGCGGGCTGTTGGCGGAGTAGCTGAACAGCGCCTCATAATGGAAATCGAGATTGGCGTCGCCGATCTCGCAGTCGAGCCCGCCTGTGGCGAAGGCTTTCGCCGGTAGGCTGGCAAGCAGGCATAGCGCCAGACATTTTATCATCGTCTTCATGATCCGCCCCTTTTGGAAACTTTCCCATCTGACGGATCAAAAGCTGGTTTTATTTCAATCCAGCCGGCTTTCTACCACCATAGGCCCAATTCAGCAGTTCGACAGTGTGTACGACCGGCACGTCCATGCCACCACCGATCTGGGTGATGCAGCCGAGATTTCCCGCCGCGATCACATCCGGCTTCAACGCCCTGAGGTTCCTCACCTTGCGCGCCTTCAGCTGATCGGCGATATCGGATTGCAGCATGTTATAGGTGCCGGCCGAGCCGCAACAAAGGTGGCCCTCCGCCGGATCGCGCACGGTAAAGCCCGCGCGGCGCAGCAGCGATTTCGGCTGTACGGTGATCTTCTGGCCGTGCTGCAACGAACAGGCCGCATGATAGGCGACAACCATGCCTTTCGACGCCTGCTCCGGCAGGTCGAGGCCATCGATATATTCGGCGACATCGCGGGCCATGGCCGAGACTCGTTTTGCCTTTTCGGCGTAGGTCGGGTCAGCCTTGAACATGTGGCCATAGTCCTTGATCGTGTTGCCGCAGCCCGAAGCGGTGATGACTATCGCATCGAGGCCGGCGCTGTCCATCTCGGCAATCCAGGCATCGATATTTTTGCGCGCGGCATCCAAGGCAGGCTTCTCGTGGCCCATATGATGCCTGAGCGAGCCGCAACAGGCCTCGCCCTTCGGCAGTACGACCTCGACGCCGAGATTGGTGAGCAGTTCGATCGCCGCTTCGTTGATGCCCGGATCGATGACGGGCTGGACGCAGCCGGTCAGCATGGCGACCCGCTTCTGTGTCGCGCCCTTGGCCGGAAATGTGCCTGGCTCAGCGAAACGCGACTTCGGCGGCAGCGTGCGCGGTGCAAGCTCGACCATGGCGGCGAAGGATTTCAACGCCGGCACGCGCCGCATCAATCCGGCAAATGGCCGGCCGAGCGCGGCGAGCGTCATCGCGAAGCGGAAACGGTTTGACGAGGGCATGAAATAGGCAAGCAAAGCGCGCTGCAAGCGGCGCATCGGCGGGCGCTTGTAGGTCTTCTCGACATGGATGCGGGCGTGGTCGATCAGATGCATATAATCGACGCCGGAGGGACAGGTGGTCACGCAGGCCAGACAGGAGAGACAGCGATCGACATGCAGCGCCGTCTTCTCGTCTGCGGGACGGTCGTTCTCCAGCATTTCCTTGATCAGGTAGATGCGGCCGCGCGGGCTGTCGAGCTCGTTGCCGAGCGTCACATAGGTGGGACAGGTGGCGGTGCAGAAGCCGCAATGGACGCATTTGCGAACAATGCCTTCGGCTTCGGCGGTCTTGGGATCGGCAAGCTGGGCTGGGGAGAAATTGGTTTGCATCAGATATCCGTCTGATCTTCGCAGTTCAGGTTGAGAGCGACAAAAAGCTCGTCAAGAGATCGAACGGTCGTCACCTCTCCCCGTCGAACAGATTGAATAGCCTCTATCGTCTCAGCGTTGGGGATGATGGGCAACGGGCCGGATATGCCGATTGAGTGCTTTTGAGACACAAGTCTTTTCCTACGCATCAAGCCATCCTCCCTGGATTGAAGATGCCGGTCGGGTCGAATTTCTCTCTAACCCGCGTGTTCAACGCCGCCACCGCTAGTGTCTGAGGCTCGAAGACCGGGATCGCCTGCCGTTCCGCCTCAATGGCGCGCATCAAGGTCGCATGCCCCCCGCCGAAATGTTTTATCCCGGCGCGCAGCACCTCAGCCTCGGGACCAGCCTCCATCCTCAGCCACAGCAAGCCACCTTGCCAGTCATAGTAGCCGTCGATGCCAATCTGCAGGCGCAGCGCCGATAGAAGCTGGTGGCCGGCGGATGGAGCCATCGATACTTTCCAGAGCGGGCGCGGCTTGCCGTCCGCGTGGAACGGTTTCACATCGCGGATTTCGTGCCAGAGGTCGGTGCTACGTTGATGGTCGAGCACAGTCAGCGTAACGTGCTTGAATGCAGCCTTTAGCCGGTCCAGCCGTTCGTCGACGGAAAAGGACATGCCTTCCAAGCGGAGCGTGGTCGCCGCACCGTCGGGAAGGCTGCCGCCGAGAAACTGCCATTTGCAGCTTTCCGGCAGATGTGCCGCGCCAGAAACTTCAACCGACAAAGCAAGCGCCTGGGCCATGCCTTTTGCCGCGGCTTCGTCATCCAAGCCCGAGAGTATAAGCGTAGCCGAGGTTTCCGGCCGCGGCAGGACCTTGAAGGTCAGTTCGGTGATCAGGCCGAGCGTGCCCATCGACCCCGCCATCAGCTTGACGATATCGAGGCCCGTGACATTCTTCATCACCCGGCCGCCGGCATTGATGATTTCGCCCAGGCCGTTGACGAAGCGGACGCCGAGCAGATGGTCGCGCGCCGCGCCTGCCTGGAAACGGCGCGGGCCGGAAATGTTGCAGGCAAACAGGCCGCCTATGGTGGATTCACCTGAAGCACCGTAAATGCCGCGCCAATCAGCCGGTTCGAAGGCGAGCATCTGGTTCTGTTCGTGCAGGGCTTCGAGGATGTCCTTGAGCGGGGTGCCGGCTTTGGCGGTCATGACCAATTCGGCGGGGTTGTAGGCGATGATGCCGGAAAGCGCTTCGGTGGAGAGAATGTCGGAGGTTTCGGTCAAGGCGCCAAGACCGCGTTTGGTGCCGCCGCCGCGGATTTCCAGCGTCAGCTTGCTACGAGCCGCGACTTTGACGAGTTGGGCGGCTTCGGCGTCTGTGTGCGGGGTCAGCATGTAGCGGGCTCCGCGAAATCGCTTGCGACGCGGACGGGATACCCCCCTCTGCCCTCCTGAGCTTTGGTCGAAGGGCGGGCACCTCCCCCACAAGGAGGGAGAATAGATGAGGCGCTGTCTCGCGTCCCTTCGCCATTGCATTCGTAGCGAAGTTTGTCTGGGGCGAGGAGTGTGCCCCCAGCCACTCTCCTCCCTTGTGGGGGAGATGCTCGGCAGGGCAGAGGGGGGTGAACTGCGGAATTCGACATCAACTCACACGCCCCTCCAGCGGAAACACTTTTGACGGATTGAGTATCCATTTCGGATCAAAAGCCGATCTCAACCGCATCTGCTGCGCCAGATCCGCCTCCTTATACTGATGCCGCATCAAATCCCGCTTCTCGATCCCGACACCGTGCTCGCCGGTCAGGCAACCGCCATGGTCGACGCAGAGCTTCAGGATATCGTTGCCGGCGGCTTCGGCCTTGGCGCGCTCGTCGGCATCGTTGATGTTGTAGAGGATCAGCGGATGCATGTTGCCGTCGCCGGCGTGGAAAACATTGGCGACGCGCAGGCCATAGCGCTCGCAGATCTCGTAAGTGCCCTTCAGCACATTAGTGAGTTCCGAAAGCGGCACGGTGCCGTCCATGCAGATATAGTCGGCAATGCGGCCGGTGGCGCCGAAGGCGGATTTGCGGCCTTTCCAGATCAACGCCGCTTCCATGGCCGACTGGCTCTCCTTGACGGTCTTGACCGCGTGCTTGCGGGCGATGTCGATGATGCGCTTCAGCATCATATCCATCTCGCTTTCGGAGCCTTCGACCTCGACGATCAGCAGCGCTTCGACATCCATCGGATAGCCGGCATGGGCAAAGGCCTCGCAGATATCGATCGCCGGCTTGTCCATGAACTCGATCGCCACGGGGATGACGCCGGCGCCGATGACGTCGGAGACGCAGGCGCTTGCCTGCTCGGCGGTCGGGAAACCAAACAAAACCGGGCGGGCGCCTTCAGGCCTGGCGATCAGGCGTACTGTCGCCTCGGTGACGATGCCGAGCTGTCCCTCGGAGCCGCAGACGACGCCGAGCAGGTCGAGCCCGCCGGCATCGAGATGCTTGCCGCCCAGTTCGACGACCGTCCCGTCGAACAGGACCAGCCTGATACCGAGCAGATTGTTGGTGGTGACGCCATATTTCAGGCAGTGGGCGCCGCCCGAATTCATGCCGATATTGCCGCCGATCGTGCAGGCAAGCTGCGAGCTCGGATCGGGGGCGTAGAAGAAGCCGTCGGCCATGACGGCTTCGGAGATCGACAGGTTGGTGACGCCGGCCTGGACGACAGCGGCGCGATTGGCGAAATCCACCTCGAGAATGCGGTTCATGCGGGTGAGCGCAATCACCAGCGCGTCCTCTTGCGGTATCGCACCGCCCGACAAAGATGTGCCGGCGCCACGCGGTACGACCGGAATGGCGTAGCGGGCGCAATATTTCAGCAGTGCGGACACTTCCGCCGTGGTCCGCGGCAGGGCGACCGCGAGCGGCAGGTTGCGGCAGGCGATGAAGCCGTCGGTCTCGAACGGGACGAGTTCACGGGCTTCCGAAACGATGCCTTCGGGGCCGACGAGCTCGCGCAGGTCGCCGATAATCGTATCGCGACGCGAGAGGATTTTGCCGTCGGGCGGCAAAAACGCCAGTGATTGTCCCATGTCATGCCTCCCGATGCCGGCGCATCAATGTTCCCATCGCGACCATGGCGTCAACGTCTTTGTCACCGGGATCATTGTAAACACTCTTGTCCAAACTGGAACAAATTTGCTCTATCCTTGCCTTCATGGGCAAGGGCACATCATGACCAAACTGGCCGATCTCGAAATTTTTGCGCGCGTGGTGGCGAGCGGCTCGATGTCCTCGGCGGGCCGTGAACTTGGGCTGCAGCCGGCGATCATTTCCAAGCGCATCAAGCGACTGGAGGAGCGGCTGGGCACCCGTCTTTTCCAGCGAACCACGCGGCAGCTGTCGCTGACGGAGGCCGGCGAGGGTTTCCACGAACGCGTGGTGACGGCACTGGCAGGGTTGGAGGAAGCGGAGGCCTTCGTCTCAGGGCGATCGGGCGAAGTCAGGGGGCGGCTGAGGATCTCCGCGCCGACCTCCTTCGGCCGCATGCACATTGCACCGCATCTCAAGGCCTTCTTCGATCTCTATCCGGAACTCAAACTGCAGCTCATCCTGACCGATGAATTCCAGGATATCGTCGCGGAAGGCTTCGATCTGGCGATCCGCATTGCCGAACTCGACGATTCGAGCCTTGTGGCGCGCAAGCTCGCACCCGTTCACCGCGTCCTCTGCGCAGCACCTGACTATATCGCGCGCCACGGCATGCCGGTGACGATCGCCGATCTTGACCGGCATATCTGCATCCCCGCCCACAACAACGCCCATTGGCATCTTGCCGGGCCGGATGGCGATGTCTCGCTGAGACCGGAGGGACCGCTTGCCAGCAATTCCAGCGAGGTCGTGCGCGAAACGGTGCTCGCCGGCCTCGGCATCGCTCTGCGCTCCACCTGGGACATCGGCCCGGAGCTCAGGGCCGGCCGCCTCTTACGCGTGCTGCCGGACTGGCATGGATCGGCCAATGTCGGGCTCTATGCGGTCTACCCGTCCCGCCAGTTCCTGCCGGCCAAGGTACGGGCTTTTATCGATTTTCTTGCCGGGCTTTACGGACCGGAGCCGTACTGGGACAGGTGAAAGCCTATTTCATCTCACCGGGAATGAGCTGCCAGAACCCATATTTCCGCCCGTGCTTTCGCCGGATCTCGTCGATGAACTCATCATGGCTGACGAAGGGAAGTTCGTGGGGCAGCCGAGCCTTGATATCGGACATGGCTGCAAGGTAAGTCGCGCCATGCGTATAGGCCACGCTCTCACCGCGATCGAGAATAGTCTTGAGAAGTAAGCGATAGAGTAGCGTCGCCGCTATCGGATAGTCTGGCGACAGAACGTCGGCAGCCTCCGCCAGGCCATAATATGACTGGCCCTGCCATTTGCCGGCATGCCGCATCACATGGCTGGCAGCCATGTCAAGCTTCGGCCAGCCGATGAAGAATACCAGTGCCTGATAGATGTTCGGACTTTTACGCACGGCATCGAAAGCCTTGTCGAGCTCGTCGAACTCGGCAAAGTCGTCAAGCTTGGCAATGTAGGCACGCAATGCGACCACGCTCAGTGTGCGTTCGAATTCCTTCCAGCGGACGGCCTGAGCCTCGTCGCGCCGCTTCAGTCCGTCGAGAATGTCGGCTTCCAGCCGGCGTTGCTCGTAACCCGGGACACCTCCCAGGACAGCTCCGACCATGTTGCCCACGGAGATGATCCGCACGCCCTTGTCCTCGCGGCGCACCCAATCGAGCGCGTCAGTGTAACGCTTGGCTTCATAAAGCAATTCGGCTATGCGAAAACTGTTCTGAAATGTTTGGGGTTTGGTGGCCTCATATTTGATATAAGCGTCGATATCATTCGCAGAGAGAGCCAGCTGCTGGAGAAAATCGACAGCCGTGTTCGGCCGCCATTCTTCCTTCTTGCTCCGCGGCTTCTTAATCTCTTCCAGCAAAAGCGCTTTCCACGCTTCGACGGCATGAGGATGCAGCTTTTGCGCGACATTCATCAAGGGATCGACAAAGAGGCGATAATCATCTGCCTTGCGAAGGCGTTCGAACCGTGGAACGACGCGGATCTGCTGCTCTGGATCGAGCTTGGCCAATAGATCGACAACCGACTCACCGGCGCCGTCGAAGACTTTGCGCAGGCGGCTACTGTCCTCGTAAAGACGCTCCTGCACCAGGCATGCCACCTCCATGAAGCGCAACAGCCGGTCCGCCGCGATCCCGGAGTCCAGCGCGGCGAGTTCAGAAACGATGTTGCGGACAAGGCCCTGCAGTTCAACCGCAAGCTCCCTAGCTTTGTTGGACGACAGGCCGGATTTGGCCTTCTCCAGCGTGTCGAGCCGCACGTCGATCAACCGCGCCACCCCATCCGGACCGGACATGCCGGCCAGCGCCGACAACAGTCTGGACTTGAGCGGCTTGTTGGTTGCTGCCTCGTCGAGCAAAATCTCGATAAGCTTCTCAAGACCGAGATCGGATAGCCCCTTCTGGTCCAGTCTTGCCTTTGTCTGCTTGGCCATCGATCCATCCTGGCGTCGCGGAATCACTGGGCGCCATGCTGTGTCTGAAATCGACCAGGGGTCAACCGCCGGTCACCAAAGAAAAACGGAACAATTGCCACCGTCCGATAGTCGCCAGAAAACTATGGCTGCTCTCCGGCATCCCCGGCGAGGACATTGTCGAAAAAGGTCTGGCACTCCTTGACCAACTTGCCTTCCTCGACGGCTTCGGCAATGGTTTGTCTCAGTTGTTCTATGTCTTCCTCCGCCTGGGCGTCGCCGTCACGTTGCCGCTGCGCCAGGTTCTCGATCATCAGCGTACAGATGTCTCGCGCATTGTCCGACGATGCGGGCAAGAGGCCGCCGAGCGTCAGGCTGTAAATCTGCAGATAGGACAAAATACCGTCGGCATTGCTGATTTCACCCAACTCTTCGACAAATTCCTTGTATTTCTCCGGATCATTTTTGGCCGCTTCCCATTCTTCGTCGAGAGCGGCGGAGACTTCCGTGATCCGGGCGGCCTCGAATTCGCCGAGCTCGTCGTCCGTAAGTTCGCGTTGCGGAATTGGGGTCACGCCTTCGCGGATCGCATGTTTGTAGACGGCGCAGGCACAGCGGTAGGGATTGATGATGCCTTTGCCCGGACGATAAAAGCCCTCGATGATTGCGAATGACTCCCCGGTCAGCGCGAAAGGAAAACTGATCAGGATGTAACGCCCACTGTCGAGCCGGCAAAGCCGCATCAATACATCGAACCCTTCGCTCTCCTCGACAAACTCGCTGTCGACAAGCGTGAGGCGATCGTTGGAAATCATGTCCTCGAGGATGATGAGATCGGGTTCGATGCGGTTGTGGATACGAACCTGCCGTATTTCTGACCGCGACAAAGCCTTGAGCGCCTGCCGGGATAGAGGATCATCCGTTTTGACGCTGGCGAGGAACCTGCTCATCGGCGTCGAACCACTCAGCGACGGCGTGAAAAGGCAGGCGTCGAGAGCGAGCGACGCCATCAGCTCGACCTGATCTTCGTCGGGCTCTTCCAGCAGGTGTCCCTTGGCCCAATCCTTGAGCATGTCATCCGCCTTCTTGGGTGGAATCGTGTTCATGGCTTGCAGGAGAAATTCACTGGCAATCTCGTAGAGCCTCAGATCGTCTACAATTTCGCTTTCGTCCGACACGGTATCCAGCTCCCTGGTGGCGATTCCTTCAATGCTCCCCATGTCTCTGACGGATTCGCCTGACGGTCAACCATACAAGGACAACAGCGACCGGCACGAACAGACCGGTCGCTACCGCGGGATCGACCGGCATGATGTCATGGGCGACCGCCTTGATCAGATAACCGAACAGACCGACGACATAGTAGGAAATCGCCGCCACCGACAGACCTTCGACCGTCTGCTGCAGACGAAGCTGAAGTTCGGCGCGGCGGTTCATGCCAGCAAGCAAGTCGCCATTCTGGCGTTCGAGCTCGACGTCGATCCAGCTGCGCACCAGGCTATTGGCGCGGGTCAATTTGCGCGACAGGTTGGCTTGGCGCTCCTCGACCGACTGACAGGTGCGCATGGCGGGCGCCAACCGCCGTTCGAGGAAGAAGCCGAGCGCCTCGAAGCCGGGGATGGAGGTTTCGGCGAGCGTGCGGACACGTTCCTGGACGATGCCATAATAGGCGCGCGAGGCGCCGAAGCGATAGAGCGACAGCGCCGCATTGGCCTCGAGATCGGCGGAGAGGCGCGTCATGTCCTCCAATCGCTCATCGGCATCTTCGCGCGGATTGGATTTCATCTGCTGGGTGACCGCCGTCAATCCATCCTCGATGCGACGGATCTCCGGCGACAGCGTCTGTGCCAGCGGCAGGCCGAGCATGGCGAGCGTGCGATAGGTCTCGATGTCGAGCAGGCGCTGCACCAGTGGGCCAGTGCCGGCATGGCTCAGCCCCCGATCGATGACCAGGATCGGCGTCAGGCCGTCGCCATTCTGGCGGAAGTCGGTATAGATCAGGGCCTGGCCATCCTTGACGCTGGAGTGGCAAAGGCTGGTCGGGTCGAAGCTGGCAATCGCCGCCTCTGCTTCCGGACCTTCGGGGCGGATTTCCAGGCGGATACCTGAAATCAGCGACCCCGGCGGGCGAAAACCATCACCGAACGGATGGGTCGTGACCTCACCGCCGAATTTTTCCGGGACCGGCCCATCCCAGAACCAGGTCGAGAATTCCGTATGCTGTTCCCAGCGCAGCGTGCCGGGACCCCATTGCATGGCGTGATGGCGCGCGTCACGGCCCGGCGGTGTCACGCCACGCTGGCGCGACAGGTCCGCCATGACCGCATGATCGACACCGGAGCCGCCATCGAGCATGAAGGCAAGCTGGAAGATGACGCGCGGCGACTGTACGAGCACATAAGGCCGCGAATGTATTTCTCCGAGCGCTCGTGCCCGGTCCGGTGCCTGCGGAAACGAAAAGGCGCCGTTGCCCATAAACTCCCCCTGAAATTTTCCCCGACTGCATTGTTCACGAAGCCTGGATGAAAATCAAATAGGCCACATTGCCGCATGATCAACGGAAAAATCCGTAAGACTGGCGTGCTGTACACTGGTTTCCATCGCCAATTTCAGCCAGCAGGGCGGGATCTGCCAAGATAGATTTTTCGCGGAGCAAAAGTGGACAAAAAATTTGACCACTTTTCCAAACGATAGTATAGAGACCAATCATGACAACAGACCGACTCTTTACCCAGATCGATCATGCACGCACTGCCGACGAAGCCGTGCGGCAGATAGAGCTGCTGCTGCTGGACGGTGTACTCTCCAGCGGTGACCGATTGCCGAGCGAGCGCGAGCTGGCGGAGCAGCTCGACATTTCGCGGCCAGTATTGCGCGATGCACTGAAAGAGCTCGAAAACCGCCAGCTGATCGTCAGCCGGCATGGCGGCGGCACCTATGTCGCCGACCTGATCGGCCAAGTGTTTTCCAAGCCGGTGGCCGAGCTCGTCTCGCGGCATGAGCGGGCAACGCGCGACTATCTCGAATACCGGCGCGAACTGGAAGGGCATGCCTCCGCGCTTGCGGCAAGGCGTGCGACACCGGCCGATCACGAGCGGCTCACCACCATCATTGCACGGATGAAGACGGCCTATGCGGACGAAGATTTCGGCGGCGAACTGGATGCCGATGTCGAATTGCACAATGCCGTGGGCGAGGCAGCGCACAACATCATCCTGATGCACACGTTGCGCGCCTGCTACAAGCTTTTGAGCGAAGGTATTTTTCATCATCGGCGGCTGATTTTCGAATTGCCGGAGGCGCGGGAAAAGCTGCTTACCCAGCATGAGGCGATCGTCGCTGCGATCCTGGCTTCCGATCCCGCCGCGGCACGTACCGCCGCCGAGCAGCATATCGACTATGTAGCGGCGTCTGCAGCCGAAGCGGCACTGGCGCTGGAGCGGCAGCAGATTGCCAATCTCAGGAAGATCCAGCGGGAGACCGGCAAATCCGCTCCCGCGCCGGAGGAGCGTAACGCAAAAGGAAAACGGACATGACGCAGAACAGCGAAGTCGATGCCGTCAAGACGGAGAGTGCCGTGCGTGAGCCCGAAATCCTCAATAGCCGCGCCGTCGTGCCAGCCAGTGCCCAGACTTTGCCGGCGAGGGTGCCTGTTGGCGAAACAGTGAAATACGAACTTGTCAGGAAAGAAAGCATGAAATCGGTCCTCACCATTGCCGAAATGAAGGAAAAAGCCCGCCGTCGCGTGCCAAAGATGTTTTTCGACTATGCCGATAGCGGCGCCTGGACCGAGAGCACCTATCGGGCCAATTCCGAAGACTACGACAAGATCAAGTTGCGCCAGCGGGTGCTGGTCGACATGGCCGGGCGGACGCTCGAAACCACCATGGTCGGCCACAAGGTGAAGATGCCGGTCGCCCTCGCCCCGACGGGCCTCACCGGTATGCAGCATGCCGATGGCGAAATGCTGGCCGCGATGGCTGCCGAGGAATTCGGCGTTCCCTTCACGCTGTCGACCATGAGCGTCTGTTCGATCGAGGATGTGGCCTCGGTGACGAAGAAGCCGTTCTGGTTCCAGCTCTATGTGATGCGGGACCGTGAATTCGTCGAGAACCTGATCAACCGCGCCAAGGCGGCGAAATGCTCGGCGCTGGTGTTGACGCTTGACCTGCAGATCCTTGGCCAGCGCCACAAGGACATCCGCAACGGTCTGTCGACGCCGCCGAAATTCACGCCGAACCACATCTGGCAGATGGCAACCCGGCCCTTCTGGTGCATGGAAATGCTGCAGACGCAGCGCCGCACCTTCCGCAACATTGCCGGGCACGCCAAGAATGTCTCCGACCTGTCGTCGCTGTCTGTCTGGACGGCGGAGCAATTCGATCCGCGGCTTTCCTGGAAGGATGTCGAGTGGATCAAGGAGAAGTGGGGCGGCCCGCTGATCCTCAAGGGCATTCTCGACGAGGAGGACGCGCGGGCGGCTGCCGATACCGGTGCGGATGCGATCATCGTCTCCAACCATGGCGGCCGGCAGTTGGATGGCGCGCGCTCGTCGATCTCGATGCTGCCCAAGATCGTCGAGGCGGTGGGCGACAGGATCGAAGTGCATGTCGACGGCGGCATCCGCTCCGGCCAGGATGTGCTGAAAGCGATCGCGCTCGGCGCCAAGGGCACGTTCGTCGGCCGCGCTTTCCTCTGGGGCCTCGGTGCCGGCGGCAAGGCAGGCGTCACGCGCGTGCTCGAAATTCTCGAACGCGAAATGGACGTCACCATGGCGCTCTGCGGCAAGCGGGACATCAAGCAGATCGATAGCAGCATCCTGGCGCCGTAGCGGGCTTCTCACGCGGCCGGGCTTTGTCGAAAGGCTAATCCCGGCTGCACTCATAACGGTCGAGATTGGTCCAGTAGTAATTGCCGCCCAGCGGCCGTGCCGCGCCCCAGCAGGAAAAGGCCTGCGGCATCCGGTCGAGCCATTCCTTCGGCCGGTCCTCGATCGGCAAAGCCAGCATTTCGGCGAGCCGGCCGGTCGTATCGTAGGCAATGCCGTGCACCATCTCGAAGGATGAGTCGGTCTCAACATAGGCCGCGGCCGCGGTGGCCATGAAGCGCTCCGGTGGCGTCCGCCCCGCCTTGGCGTCGGCGACCGCCTGTTCCAGGCCGACGCCCCTGACACGGATCAGCCATTGATCACCGGCAAACTGCCCGGCATTGCCGATGGCAAAGCCCATCGCAAAAACACCGAGGCAAGCAGCTATCGCACGCCAGCGCCGGCGGTAGAGCGCGATCAGCAGCCGGATCAGAATCCACAACGGTATGGCCACCAGGAAAATCGTCAGAAGCAGTGCCGGCATGACCATGACGATCATGGCGAACAGGATGTCGTCATCGACATCGCTGATGAAGACGACGGCGAAGATCGCCAGCCACCAGAGCACGATCAGAGCCCGGCGGAAAAAGGGCGACCGTGTGTGCAAAGCAGCTTTGTCGTTCCTGTCTTCTGCGTCCGGCATGGCATTGTCGATCCTGTCTCGTCACAATGACGTGCCGGCTGCGACAATTATTTCGACCCCCTCCCGGGTTGCCCCTGCCCGTCATCGCGGGTAAATCCTCGGCGCTTTCCAGGTGAGATCACAAATTTCAACGAGGAAGAGGAAATGTCGAAATCAGTGAATGCCGCAGCCGTGCTCGTTTGCCTGTCTTTGCTGCCGTCGGCGGCTCATGCCGTTGATCCCAAGATCCGCGAACAGCTGTTGAAGCTCGATCCGAATACCCGTCTCGAACAGGCCTGTGACACCGAGGCGATGGTCCGAATCAAGAGCGATGACCGGCAATACCGGCCCGACAAGGTGATCGCGTACACTTTCCGCGATCCGACCTATGGACCGAACTCGTTGATGGCACCGGGCGCCGTGTTCCGCAGCCGGGGTGAGTGGTATCACCTTTCCTATCAGTGCGAGACAGGGCCGCATCATGTGCATGTCCGCAAGCTCGATTATGAAATCGGCGGCAAGGTCGCCAAGGCGAACTGGGATAAATATTTTCTCTATGACTGAGGGAGTGAAACAATGGCACGCGTTTCAAGCATGGTGATCTCCCACTTGCCCAAAGACTTGGTCGAAAAGCTCGACCAGTTTGCTCACGCCGCTCGACGTTCCCGCTCGTGGGTGATCCGGAGCGCGCTCGAACATTATCTGGAGAACCAGCCCTCCAATATGCCGGACGGACTCATGCGCTATGCGGGCGCGGGTGTTGCGCTTTCAAAACGGCGGACGACCGAAGAAGTTGACGCAGAAATTCGATGGTTGCGCGGCGATGACTGAGGGACGRCACGCTTTGTTGAACGAGAGTGTCTCAGGCTGAAACTCGCAGATGCCATCCGTTATTTCAAAGCAATCCATTGCGGATGCGACCCATTTCTCACCAACGACCGCCTTTTCAAATCGGCCCAGTCAATGCAGGTTGAACAATGACCCGGCGCCGACTGATCAATCGGCCTCTTGAATTGACGGAAAACATGGTGATCTATCCACAGAATTAACGAACACGAAACAATTTCGCCAAGATGATGCAATCTATCTGTTACAATCGGGAACGATAATTTCAGTTTGATTCGGAGTTTGGAGCATAGACTGAGTTGAGCATTCTTTCTGGCATCACGGAATCCGTGCAGCTACTCGTCCGGCGGCCGCGCCGGTTTCAGTTTGCGGCCTTGTGTTACCGGCTGGAAAAAGACCAGAAAGAACCGGAAATCCTGCTTTTGACCAGCCGCGGCACGGGCCGTTGGGTGATTCCCAAGGGTTGGCCGATGGGCAGCAAGCCTGGCCATGAAGTCGCCAAACAGGAAGCGTTCGAGGAAGCCGGCGTCGTCGGCGATGTCGAAAGCATCTCGATCGGTATCTACCAGTATGAGAAAGTGATCAGCGACGATTTCGCCGTGCCTTGCGAGGTGCATGTGCATGCGCTCAAGGTGACGGGCACCGTCGACCGCTTCAAGGAAAAGGGTCAGCGCCGGGTTGAATGGGTGGCGCCCGACGTCGCCACGCGGCGCGTGCGCGAGCCGCAGCTGAAGCGCCTTATCCGCCGCTTCGCCGAGCGATTCGGCCCCGCCGCCGTTTGAGACGATGGCAGATTCCCGCCCGCAGCTGGAAAAGCAGACACTCGACAAGGACCTCGAAAAATTCGGCATGATTGAACTGGCGACCCAGTTCGTGCTGGGCCGCGCGGCCGCACCCGGCCTTGCCCTGATCTTCCTCATCGCAGCGGCGGTGTTTGTTGCGGTCTTCGTTTCTGCCGGCACAGAGTCGGTGGTGATCGTCGCCGCAGCGGTGCTCGCCGGCTATATGGCGATGAATATCGGCGCCAATGACGTCACCAATAATGTCGGTGCCGCGGTCGGCGCCCGCGCCATCAGCATGTCGGGTGCGCTGCTGCTTGCCGCCTTCGCTGAGATCGCAGGTGCCGTGATTGCCGGCGGCAATGTCGTAGCGACCATCAAATCCGACATTGTCAGTCCGCTTCTCCTGCCGACCCCGGACCAGATGGTCGACATCATGCTGGCCGCGCTCCTGGCGGCAGCGCTCTGGATCAATCTTGCCACCTGGACCAACGCTCCCGTATCGACCACCCATTCGATCATCGGCGCCATCATGGGCGCGGCCACCGCGGTGGCGGGCTTCAACGCCGTGCACTGGGAAAAGCTTCTCGGAATCCTGATCAGTTGGATCATTTCTCCGATCTTCGGCGCGATCATTGCCGTCGGCCTCCTGTGGTTCATCATGGAGCGGATCACCTATCAGGAAGACAAGGTCGCTGCGGCGCGCAAATGGGTACCGTTTCTGCTGTCGCTGATGACGGGATCATTCCTCGCCTACCTCATGGTGATCACCACGCACGGCGTTGCCGATTTCCATGTCTGGCAGGCACTGCTGATCGGGGCCTTTATCGGTGTTGCAAGCCATTTCTGGTTCCGCGACGCCGTGATGAAGCATTCGCAAGAGACGGAGGACGGCAACGTTTCGATGAAAGCGGTTTTCCGGCTGCCGCTGGTCCTGTCCGCCGGGCTGCTCTCCTTCGCCCATGGCAGCAATGACGTCGCCAATGCGATCGGTCCGCTTGCGGCGATTGTCGATGCGAGCGGTATTCAGAGCGTTGCGCGCAATCTCGATGCGCCTTTCTGGGTAACGATGGTTGGCGCGCTTGGCATTTCTACCGGCCTGTTGCTGTTCGGGCCGCGCCTGATCCGCATCGTCGGCAGCCAGATCACCAGGCTCAATCCGACCCGCGCCTATTGCGTGGCGATGGCGACGGCGATCACCGTCATCATCGCCTCAGCGCTGGGACTGCCTGTCAGCACCACGCATATCGCCGTCGGCTCGGTGTTCGGCGTCGGCCTGTTCCGCGAATGGTACACCGCCCGTTCCAATCGCCGGCGGGCATACATCGAATTCAAGGCCGCTGCGGGTGACGCAAAGGCCGCCTCACTGCTGACCGCGACGCCCATTCCGGCGCATGGTCCGGGACAGGAGCACCGCTATCGCTATCTGGTGCGGCGCTCCTATCTTCTGTCGATCCTGGGTGCCTGGCTTGTCACAGTGCCCATTTCCGGTCTACTGGCAGCGCTGCTGGCTTTGGTGACAATCCACCTGCCGGGCTGAGGATTCTCGGATGCGCGCCAATTTCCGGATGCAGCGGCTGTTCGTCGACCACGCTCTTGCCAACGCGCATGCCGTGCCGACAACGGACGACCAATATAACTATCTCGCCAATGTGCTGAGGATGACTGATGGCGCCGAGCTTCTGGTCTTCAACGGCCGCGACGGCGAATGGCGGGCACGCGTGGCTTTCCCCTCGAAGAAGAGGATCGCCCTGGTGCCTGTCGAATTGACCCGGCCGCAGCCGGCGCCATCCGATCTCCACTATCTCTTTGCGCCGCTCAAGGTCGGCCGGCTCGATTATCTCGTCCAGAAATCGGTCGAGATGGGCGCGGGTGTCATCCAGCCGGTCATGACCCAGCATGTGCAGGGCAAGATCACCTCGATCGAGCGGCTAAGGGCCAATGCGGTCGAGGCGGCGGAGCAATGCGGCATCCTCGCCATTCCCGAGGTCCGGGAGACGGTCAGGCTCGTCGATCTCCTGGAAGGATGGCCGCGCGAGCGCCGCATCATTTATTGCGACGAGGGCGCTGAGACCAACAATCCGCTTCGTGCGCTGCAGGCCGTCACGGAGAAGAAACACGCGCTGCTGATCGGACCCGAAGGCGGCTTTTCCGAGGAAGAACAGACGCTTTTGCGCAGGCTCGACTTCGTCACGCCGATCCCGCTCGGACCACGGATATTGCGCGCCGATACCGCCGCGGTTGCGGCTTTGGCGCTGATCCAGGCCACCATCGGCGACTGGGCGTGATCAGGAATTTTGAGCAGAGCTTGAATCCTTTTCACTTGCAAAACATATAGAGACGGTTCAAGCACTCTCCCGGCGGTTTGCGGCCCGGCAAACCCTTCCCTTTATAGAAGAAAATGACATGGCGCGCGACACCACCGACGACACTCTTGTCTCTTCGACCGACGAACTGGCAGCGCATATTGCCGGCGGTGAAAAGCCGAAATCTGCCTTTCGCATCGGCACCGAGCACGAGAAATTCGTCTTCCTCTCCAAGGACAAGGGACCGGTTCCCTATTTCGGCGATGCCAGCATCAAGACGCTGCTCGACACGCTCAAGGAAAAATCCGGCTGGGAGCCGATCATCGATGCCGGCAACATTATCGGCCTCGTCGGACCGGACGGCATGGGCGCGATTTCGCTGGAGCCGGGCGGCCAGTTCGAGCTGTCGGGGGCGCCGCTCCTCACCCTGCACGAAACCTGCAAGGAGACCGGCCATCACCTGTCGATGATGCGCGAGATCGGCGAGCCGCTCGGCATCGCCTTCCTCGGCATGGGCGGCAGCCCGAAATGGACTTTTGCCGAGACGCCGCGCATGCCGAAATCGCGCTACGGCATCATGTCGCGCTACATGCCGAAGGTCGGCACGCAGGGCCTCGACATGATGTATCGCACCTGTACGATCCAGGTGAATCTCGACTTCTCGTCCGAGATCGACATGCGCCGCAAGATGCAGGTCGGCCTCAAGCTGCAGCCGCTCGCCACCGCACTCTTCGCCAGTTCCCCCTTCACCGAGGGCAAGCCGAATGGCCTGAAGTCGTGGCGCGGCAATATCTGGCGCGACACCGACAATCAGCGCTCAGGCGCCATGCCCTTCGCCTATTCGGCCGATTTCGGCTATCGCGACTATGTCGAATGGGCGCTCGACGTGCCGATGTATTTCGTCGTCCGCGACGGCGCCTATCACGACTGTACGCATGTCACCTTCCGGCAGTTCATGGCCGGCGCGCTCAAGGGCGAGATCGCCGACTGGCAGCCGAATATGGGCGATTGGACCAACCATCTCTCCACCCTTTTCCCCGATGTTCGCCTGAAACGCTTCCTCGAAATGCGCGGCGCCGATGGCGGCCCCTGGCGGCGGATCTGTGCGCTTCCGGCCTTCTGGGTCGGCCTGCTCTATGACGACGCCGCGCTCGACGAGGCTTTCGAACTGACCAAGGACTGGACTTACCAGGAGGTCGTGGCGTTGCGCGACGCCGTGCCGGCCCAGGCGCTCGAGGCTGAATTTCGTGGTCGCGGGCTGCTCGATCTGGCAAAGGAGGTTGTCGCCATCTCCCGCCGCGGGCTTAAGGGCCGCGCTCAGATCAACTCCTCCGGCCAGGATGAAAGCATCTTTCTCGCACCGCTCGACGAAATGCTGGCCAACAAGGCGACGCTCGCCGACGACATGCTGGCGCTGTGGAACGGCCGCTGGCAGCAGAATATCGACATGGTGTTCGAGGATTACCAGTACTGATCGGCAGGCGCGAAACCGGCGTAAAACCATGAGATTCCTGTTTGATAATTGCCGGATCGCGATATAGTGGAGAGAATTGCCGCCGCCTGAAAGGATTGCCATGCTCCCCCTCTTCGACATGATGACGCATGCGCAGAATGGCGACGCGATCGAGGCGATGGCAAAACAGTTCGGCCTGGCGCAAGAGCAGATGACGGAGGCAATGGCAGCGCTGATGCCGGCCTTCTCGACGGGGCTCAAGCGCACCGCGACCAACCCTTACGATTTCTCATCGCTGATGACGACGATCGCTTCGGGCAATTATCTTAAATATTTCGAGGACATGGGCCAGGCGTTCTCGCCCCAGGGCGTTGCCGATGGCAACACCATCCTTGCACAAATCTTCGGCTCCAAGGAGGTTTCACGCGCTGTCGCCGCCCAGGCAGCGCAGATGTCCGGCATCAACCAGGATATCTACAAGCAGATGATGCCGGCCATCGCCAATGCCATGGTCGGCGGCTTCTTCAGGCAAATGGCCGAGCAATTCCAGGCGGCCGGCGACGCGCYGACGGGCGGCAAAGCGCCGAATTTCTTTGAACAATGGATGCAGGCGACGGGCATGGCCGAAAAACCCAAGGCCCAGCCGCAGAACGTGTTCGACAACCCATTCACCCAGGCCTTCCAGGCGATGTTCGTGCCGAAGGCCGACACCGCCAAGCCCAGCGCCGCTTCCAATCCATTCGCCGCCAATCCCTTCCTGCAGGCCTTTGAAGCCATGGCGAAACCAGCAGCCCCCAAGCCGGCGGAGACCCCGTCGCCGGATGGCGCGGCACTGACAAGCTTCTTCAATCAGATGTTCGACAGCGGCATTGAAGTGCAGAAGAGTTATCAGAAGAGCATGGACGGCATCTTCGATACCTACCTCGCCGGCCTGAAAGCGGGTAGCAACGGGAAATGAGGCCGCTCCAGGCGAAGACGACGGCACCGGGTTTTATCTTCACAAGCGCAGTATATTTTACGCTATATTCTTTACGACTGGGAACAAAGGGCGACCGATTAGTTAAAATTCATAGTTAATTTCAGAACAAGTGGATTTTTAGCTTTGCAAATAACGCAATGCTGGCATGCATTTTTGGATGTGCCAATGGTCTCTCATGCCCACGAATTACGCGGCGCGGCGCATCCGCCGCACCGAAATCACGTTTTTTGCGGGAACATTGCCTTAATTTGGAGCGTTTGTTGGCGTGAATAGCATGCGTTGCGTCAAAGCAACGAAGACTGTGATGGCTAAGGATGCGTTAATGGGTGATGACATTTAGCCGGGATTGGTCTATCGAATATCCAAAGTCCGCTCAAAAAATAATCAAATTCAGGCAATCAATTATGTATCCTGGAACGGCAAGCACTACAGTTGCGCTCAATTCCCGTGTTCATGAAAATGTGATTCCGTTCGTCACACGTGACGTTTCCGTCCACAAGGATGAAAGCTGGATTCACTCCGCACTTGACCGACCACTGCAATTCGGCGTCAAGCGGGCGATGGATATTTTCATTTCCGGCCTGGCATTGGTCGCCCTGATGCCGTTCTTCGTCGCCATCGCTGCGATGATCGTTTACGAAAACCGCGGTCCTGTCTTCTTCAGCCAGATTCGCTGGGGCAAGGGCGGCAAGCTGATCCGCATTTACAAGTTCCGCTCGATGCGGACGGATATGTGCGACGTTTCGGGCGTCGCACAGACGACCGAAAACGATCCGCGCGTGACGCGTATCGGCGCCTTCCTGCGCAAGACCAATCTCGACGAGCTGCCGCAGCTGATCAACATCCTGATGGGTGACATGTCGCTGATCGGTCCCCGCTGCCATGTACCGGGCATGCTCGCCGCGGGCAGGCTTTATGAGGATCTGGTCGGCGAATATCACCTGCGCCATCTCGTCCGTCCGGGTCTGACCGGCCTCGCCCAGGTCAGCGGTTTCCGCGGCCCGACGGATCGTGAAGACGCCGCGCGCGGCCGTATCGCCTGCGACCTCGAATATATCCGTAGTTTCTCGGTTCTGACCGATCTCAAGATCCTGGTCCGCACGGTCATCAATGAGATTCGTGGCGGCACCGGCTTCTAAGTCAAGGGACGCATACTGCTTTTCGAGCCTCGGCAGGCTCTCATCGATTGCGGCCGGAAGGATATCTCCTTCCGGCTTTTTTGTTGCCGGCTTTCCGCGTAAGAGCCTCATGATCCGGATATCGGCGGCGATCGCGCTCGCCGCCATCGTGTCTTTCATCGGAACAGTTTCCGCCGACGCCGGTGATGACGTGCTGTGGACAGAGCATCCGGTCAAGGTCGACAGGTCCAAGCAGACCTATCAACGCCTACCCGCCAACCAGCAGCCGATCGACACCCGTATCTGGCTCAGCGTCCCTGACCGCATCAGGCTGATCGACAGCGCCAGCTTCTCCATCGGCGCCAAGGTTTACAGGATTGCCGGCATACATCCCGTCACTATGAGCCGGATGTGCAGGGACGTCGAAGCGGGGCGCTGGTCCTGCGGTCGGCTGGCCGGCATCCTGCTCGGCAATCTCGTCCGCAGCACGCGATTGCTTTGCGAGGTCGCCCCGTCGACATCCGAAACCGTGCTCAAGCGGTGCCAGTCGCGCTCGAAGGACGTCGCCAGGGAGATCATTGCCGCCGGCTTCGGCCGCGCGGACGGCGACAGCACGCTCGAAAGCGTCGAGGCGCTTGCGCGTACCAATAAAGCCGGCCTCTGGCGCAACCCAGCCTGTCTTACTGATTTCGATCATTGCTGAGCCCAATCTGGAATGGTTCTTAAAAGCCGCTGATTTCGTTTACTTTTTCGCGCTGTGTCGCCGTTTATTTCTTGACAGTTTTTCTCATGTTTAATAATGACTTTTCTAGTCAAGTTTTAGACGAGAGGACTTACGATGGCGATCACAATCACCGTCAGCGATGCCAACAAGGACGGCAAGGGCATCGATTTCGCCGCCTATTTCAAGGCATTCGAAAAGACCTATTCCGACGCCACCGGAATGGGTGATTTCAGCGGCAAGGTGACCGGCGACTATGCCTCGCAGGACGATCCGCTGCATGCCGGCGCCTATGTCACCACCGATAACGAGGATGGCGGTGGCACAAGCGTGATTTTCAACGGCGACAAGAATGGTTTCGCCTATAGCGGCCCCTACGAGCATGATGGCCTCGAGCATGTGATCTACGGAAATCTCAAATCCATCGTCTTCGGCGTTGACACCTCCGTCACATCGGTGAGCAGCAGCGAGACCAACTATAGCAACAGCGCTGACATCACGATCTCCGGCTTCAAGAACTATGAGACGACATCGCAGGATGGCGACGTGCTGGGCGATATCCTGAAAGTCGATACCAACGGGCTCGACAGCTTCTACGCTCTGCTGCAAAGCGACTCGATCGTGTTCAAGGGATCGACCGGAAAGGATGTGTTCACCGGCTATGACCACGACGACCGACTCAAGAGCGGTGCCGGCAATGATGTGCTCGACGGCGGCAAAGGCGACGACCTGATTCAGGGCGGTGCCGGGAACGACAAGCTTACCGGCGGCGAAGGCGCCGATACGTTCGTTTTCGCCAAGGGCGACGGCAAGGACACGATCACCGATTTCGAAGCCGGCAAGCATGGCACGGATGTGATCGAATTCGGCAAGAACCTGTTCGACAATTATGCCGACGTCATCGCGCATGCCAAAGATACCGACACTGGCCTGTTGATTTCCTACGACGGCGGCAAGCTGACGCTTGACGATGTCCATGTCTCCGATCTCAATAAGGCAGACTTTCAGCTGCTCTGATGATTCGTTACCCAACGAGAAGAGCAAAACCCGCGGGCGCGAGTCCGCGGGTTTTTTGTTGCTCAGGCTGCGAGATCGAGGGGGTGGATGCGGATCAGGCCGGTGGCGGCATCGCGCTCGACGGCGAGCGGGCAATCGTAGACCGCACTCAGCTTCTCCGCGGTAAAGACGTCCGCCGGCGCGCCGCTCGCATGTAAACACCCCGTCTTGAGCATGACGACATGGTCCGCAAACATGGCCGTGAGGTTGAGATCATGCATGACCGCGATAACGCCGCCGCCGGCGCGGGTGAAATCCTTCGCCAGCCGCATGATCGCCAGTTGGTGCTTGACGTCCAGGCTCGCCACCGGCTCGTCGAGATAGAGCCAGCGCGTACGGCCCTCGCGGACCGGCGAAGAGATCTGGCAAAGCACGCGCGCCATATGCATACGCGCCTGCTCGCCGCCCGAAAGCGCCGTTGCCACGCGATTTTCAAAACCCGCGAGGTCGACCGCCTTCAAAGCCGCCACCATGACCTGCGCGGCTCCTGCGCGTGAATGCACGTCGCCGGCGATGATGCCCATTTCGAGAATTTCGCGGACGCGAAAGGGGAAGCCGAGGCTGATCGACTGCTGCAGCACGCCGCGTTCGAGCGCCAGTTCGGCTGATGACATCGAGCGAAGGTCGCGGCCGGAGAATTCGATCGCGCCTGAAAAATCGCGCTCGCCGGCGAGCGCCCGCAACGTGGTCGTCTTGCCGGAACCGTTGGGGCCGATGATGGCAGTCAATTGCCCGGGCCGCGCCTCGAAGGAGAGATCCGAGACGACGACGCGGCCGGAAAGCGCGATGGAGACCTTGTCGAACCTGATCATCGCCGCCTCACATGATCCTGCCGGCGCGGCCGCGGAGCAATATCCACAGGAAGAAGGGCGAGCCGATCAGTGCCGTCAGGATGCCGATCGGCAATTCGGCCGGGGCAACGATGACACGCGTCACCATATCGGCGGCGAGCAGCAGGCTGCCGCCGAGCAGCACCGAGGCGGGCAACAGGA